>JAAZHK010000027.1 GCA_012510745.1 Mycoplasmatota bacterium | reverse complement strand
TGTTAACAGTATCTCTTTATCAGGATATTGTTGTTGAAAAGAATCAAGTAACGCTTTATAACAGTCAATATTTAATTTTGTTTCTTTATTAAAAATAACATTCCATCTGTTTTTTTTGGAATCAATAACAATTTTTTCAATAGTTGCATCATTCAATGTTTCAAAATAATTATTATTAAGCTTTATTTTTTTTAATAAATCCTCCATCTTTTTATCCATACTATACCTCTTAAAAAGTATCATGATTAATCATGATATTTTAAATAATTTCAAAATTTTCTAAATTTAAAATCTTATCTTTTTCTTTAATGCAATATTCTAGAAAACCATATAAATCAGTTTTCATTAAAAGAGTATCAACCTTATAACGATCTACATCAAATACTATTTTATCTCGCATCATATAATTTAACATTTCTGATTTATTAGCACCTAAATACATTAACCAATAAGGGTATAATTTTCTAGCTAAAATATCTTTTTCCATATCAACATATTTACTAGTACCACTTATTTTCGTATATAACTCTTTTTTAATAGCTAAATTAATAATAGTTTCAAATATCTTTTTATCTTTTTCTTCTAGATATGACATTTCATATTTTACAATGTGATAAATAATATTAATTAATGTATTAATTACGTCATCTAAATCCGTTTTACGTCCCCATACAATGTTTTTTTCCTTTATATTAGGCATGTATTCAGATACATCCAAAGTAGGATGTACTACAATAATACTATATCTATCAATAATTTCGAATTTAAGAATTTCTTTCAATAATCTTCTTATTTTTTTATGATTACAATCCCATACTTTCATTAATTCTAATCGATGTTTATTGGTAGCTTTTTTAATTTTATCAAAACTATCAAAATCAAAAACAAAATTATAGAGAGTGTCATTATCTGGAATAAAATCATTAATATTTTTTAAAATTTCAACATTCTCTTTATTTAATTTACGGTATAATTTTTTATGATTATACCATAATTTTTGTTTTAACAAATGAATTTCGGGAGAAATAGATCCTCGATATAATAAATTCCACGCTAATAAATAATCATTAACTATAAATTCAATTTCCATTAATATCACATCCATACTTCTTTTATTAATATACCATATATAAATTTTTTTGGGAATAAAAAAAGGCTTCTTTTGCCTTTTTTAATTTTAATCGATTAATTTAGCGTGAAGAACTAATCGCTTTGTTGAAGTGTAACAAGTTGATAAGGTTAATATTTTATCATCTTGATCAATTGAGACATCGAAAAATCTAACACTCATGCCTTTAATTTTTTGTGTAAAAGAAGTAAAATTTTCTTTAGTGAAACTTACATCAATATAATTAAAATCTGGTGTTGTAGTATAAATAGAAAATACTTGCCAGCGGTATTCGTGATCTTTAATATTGAATTTAATAAAATGATTATCTTTATTATTTAACCATTGGTCAGTTAAAGTCTTTTTTAAAGTTCCAAACATAATATCTGTACCCTTTAAATTGTGACCATAAATAATCGTATTTTGACTTAAATTGGGAAAAGCATTACGATAATCAGCAAAGATCCAACCTGCAGATGTACTTTGTTTATAAAAACCATTATTTAAATAATATTTATTATCACTAGCTTGAACAACAGGATAAGAAATATCAGTATTTTTTATTTCTAAGTAACCTACAGTATCACTATTTTTAGAATGATAATATTTAAAAGATTCATTGTTATTTAGACCAGTTCCTCCCATTTTAGTATCAGTTATCTCAGCTTGAACTTCCTCTTGTTGTTCAAGCGTTAATGAAATATTAGAAATCTCGCTGTATTCTGATTCTAAACGATTTTTTAATTCCTCTACTTGTATTTTAGCTTCTTTTTGGTCTTCGTAATAATTATAGACAATATTTAAAATAAAACCTGCAACAATTAAACAAATAATAGCAATAGAATTCCGTAAAGCATGTTTAATTTTTATCATCTGTTTATATTTTTTAGGAGGATTTAACATATTTATTTTAGCTGAAGAAAACTTAATGTTCTCTACTTTTTTTAAACTATAATTAATATTTTCATCATTAAATTCTTCCTGCACGACTTTTCTTATATCATCTGCCACTTCTTTGTTTAACTTTACTTTAGAAAGGGCCTTTATTTTGGCTTTTTTTAGAACTTCGGGGTATATAACCATTGTATATTCATTAACAACTGGTTCTTCTTCAATAACTTTTCCTTTATCGATTATTTCAATATCAGAATTATTATCTTTTGGATTATTCAATGGTCCACCTCCTTATTCTTATATATTATTATAATATATTTAATAACTAAAATAAAGAAGAAATTTAATTTCTTCTTTTAATAAGCTTTTTTTATATTATTAACAATTACTTGTATTTTATCAAAACGTTTTTCTACTTTACCTTTAATTAAGATTACATCATTTTTTTGAAAGTTATTATTCTTTTGATAGATTTTAGGAAATAGTAGTAGTTCTATGTTTGATTCTTCATCACTTCCGGTAATAAATGCCATTTCTTCATTGTTTTTAGTAGTGATTACTTTAATATTATCGATTAAAACAATTAAATCGATAATTTTATTATAATAATTAGCAATATCTTTTAAATTAATAATATTCTGATATTTATTTTTACATTTTGTGACAGGATGATCTTTTAAATAAAAACCAAATAATTCTTTTTCTTGTTGCATTTGAAGATTATCACTATATTCATTTACTAAATCTATTTCTGGTTTTAAAACGAATTCTTTATCTAGCTCATTTGTTAATTCACCATAGTTAATAATATTATCAATATTACTATGAAGAGTCGCTTTATTATAACTAAAAGATTTAAAACATGAAGCATTAATTAAAGATTCTAAAACTCTTTTCGTAATACTTCTTGTTTTAGTCCGTGAAATAAAATCAAAGATATCTTCAAACGGTTCTTTTTGACGACTATTAATAATATCTTTAGCTGCTATAATTCCAACAGAACGAATTGCTGATAAAGGCAATCTAATCCCTTCATCACTAACAGTATAGTAATCCATACTTAAATTAATATCTGGATGCAAAATTTCTAATTGATTAGCTTTTAATTCATAAATATATTCTTTTGTTTTAATTTCGCTTCCTATGACACTAGTAAGAAGGTTACTATAAAAATATTTAGGATAATGAGCTTTTAAATAACCCATTTTATAAGCAATAATAGAATAAGCTACAGAATGAGATCTATTAAAACCATAATTAGCAAATTTAAGAATTAAACTAAATATTTCCTCGGCTTTATTGAATGAATAGTCATTTTTTAAAGCTGATTCAATAAATTTATTTTTTTCTTTTAAAATAATCTCTTTATTTTTTTTGCTCATAGCTCTTCTTAAAATATCGGCCTCACCTAATGTATATGATGCTACTAAAGATGCAATTTGCATAATTTGCTCTTGATAAATAATAATCCCGTAAGTATTTTTTAAAATAGGCTTTAATCGTTCATCAATATAGGTTGCTTCCTCTTTGCCGTGACGACGTTTAATATAAGTATCTATATTATTAGAAGGTCCTGGTCTAAATAAGGCATTAGCAGCAAATAAATCCTCAAAACAACTTGGTTTTAATTTCTTTAAAAATTTACGCATTCCTTCGCTTTCAAATTGAAAAATACCTAAGGTCTTTCCATCGGCAAATAGTTTTAAAGTTTTAGAATCATTTAAAGGAATTTTATTAAAGTCTATTTTTTCATCATTTTGTAGATTAATATCTTTGATAATATTCATAATAGTAGTTAAATTTTTAAGGCCTAGAAAATCCATCTTTAACAAACCTAAATCTTCTAAATAATCCATAGAATAAGCTGTAATATAACTGTTATTATTATAGACCAAAGGGATTGTTTCATCTAAAGGGCATTTACTCATGACAATACCAGCAGCATGAACTGAGGTATGTCTTGGAAATTTTTCAATATGAATAGCTATATCATATAATAGTTTTAAACGATCTTCACTATCAATAATATTGCTAAAATTAATATTATTTTGATACGCTTGTTTTAAAGTTTCTTTAAAATTGATTAATTTAGATAATTCGTCTATTTTATAAATAGGAATGTTTAAAATCCTACCAACATCCCTTAATACTTGTTTACCACCTAATGTTCCAAAGGTAATAATTCCGGCTACTTTTTTATTGCCATATTTATTAGTAACATATTCAATTATTTGATCTCGGTAAACATCAGGAAAGTCTGTATCAATATCGGGCATCGTTACACGATTAGGATTTAAAAATCTTTCAAATAATAAATCATATTTTATAGGATCTACATCTGTAATACCTAAGGAATAACTAACTAAAGAACCCGCTGCGCTTCCTCGACCAGGACCAACTAAAATATTATTTTGTTTTGCAAATTTAATAAAATCATACACAATTAAAAAATAATTAGAAAAACCCATTTCGTTAATAATCTCTAATTCATATTTTAATCTATTTTGGTAAATGTCATTAACTATTGTTAAACGTTTTTTAAGGCCTGCTATGCTCAACTTAACCAAATAATCATATTGATCTTTAAGATTATTATAAATAGGTAATTCAAGCTTGCTAGGTGGAAATATTACATGACATTGATTTGCAATCTCTTCGGTATTAAAAATACTATCTTTGTCAATACCAGTAACGTCTGTTAATAAAGCATTATTATTATATTCATTTTTAAAAGCTTCATCTGCAATTGTTTTACCATCTCTAATTAAATATAAGTACTTTAAATATTTTTGATCATTCTCATTTAAATATAAAGCTTTATTTATAAACACTAATTTATAATCTTTACCAATTAGTTTTTTTTCTTCTTCTTTATTTGTATAACCAATATATAAATCAGGGAAAATCTTTATAAAATTCTTATATAAATTAATAGAAGAACAAGGTAAAATAACGATTAATGATAAATAGTGTTTTTCTATATCCAACAAAGTTAATGGTCTTCCACTTTGAATAGTAGATATTTTCATTAAAGATTGATATCCTTCATAATTTTTAGCATACAATAAAACAGTTTGATTATCAATTATAATATCAAGTCCTATAATAGGTTTTAGGTTGTTTTTTAAGCATTTTTGATAAAATTCTATAACTCCATACATATTATTATCAACTATGCTTATATAGGGAAGTTGTTTATCTTTAGCATATTTAATTAAAGAGTCAATATCAATTAAACTAGATAGTAAACTATAATTAGTTTTAATATACAAGGGTATATACATCTCTATCACTTCCTCTAATATTATTTTAACATATTTTATTAATTTTAATTAGATTTATTTGACTTATTACAGTAATTATGATAAAGTTAATAAGCAAACATGACTAAAGGAGGAGTACCATGGCCATAAATTTAACTAATAGAAAACCAAACTTTGCCAAAAAGAGATCACATGCACTTAATACATCACCAAAGAAACAAAAATTAAATCTTCAAACGGTTAAGTTAGAAAATGGTAAGAAAGTAAGACTTTCGACTAAAGAAATTAAAACATTAAAGAAAAATGAAAAATAAAAGATCTTGGTAGATCTTTTTTAATTTAATTTAATAATATCATTTATGGTTACAAACAATAATAATAACATCAATAATACAAAACCAATGGAGTGGATAGTGTTTTCGGTAGAGGTCTTTATTGGCTTTCCTTTAATCTTTTCTATTAATAAAAATAATATACGCCCTCCATCAAAAGCTGGAAAAGGTAAGAGATTTATAAATCCAACATTTACTCCTAGAAATGCTAACAAATAGAGTAATGTGCCTATTCCACTTTTTCTTGCTTGACCAACAATAGAATAAATCCCAATGGGGCCGCTTAAACTATTCATTTTAATTTGACCATTAAATAAACTTCCAACAACCATAAACATTTGCTTAAATAAAGCATTGTTTTTATGATAAGCATATTTTACAGCTGCCTTAAAACCTTTATCAATTTGATTATTTAAGGTAACTCCGAAAATTAAATTACCTTCTTCTTCAATAGGTTTTACATCAATATTAGCAAACTTACCATTGGTTTTTTTTACTTTAAATATAATTCCCTCGTTTTTATCCAAAACAGTAAAGTAATAAGACATATCATCTAAATATTTAATTTTATGATTATTCATTTTAACAACTAAATCGCCAGCTTCTATTCCAGCTAATTCAGCAGGATAACCTTTTTCAACTTCAGTAATAATAGGTTTTGTACTAGGAGAACCTAAAAACAGACCCATTATAAACAATAGACAAATAGCAAAAATAAAGTTAGAACCTGCTCCAAAAAACATTACTAAAAATCTTTGCCATGGCTTCTTAGCTTGTAATTTACGATCACTAGGTATTTTATCATCGTTTTTTACTTCCTCACCTGCTAGTGAAACAAAGCCTCCAATGGGTATGGCTCTTAGTGAATAACTTGTTTCGTTCTTTTTATCTTTTTTGCTAAATAATTTAGGTCCCATACCAATAGAAAATTCATAAACATATATATTAAATATTTTAGCAAAGATAAAATGTCCTAATTCATGAATTAAAACAGTTATTCCTAATATAAGTACAAAGAAAATAAAATAAAGCATTATGCCTCCTATAATAAACCTATAATAATAATAAATACTAGCACTACAAATATTATACTATCAAATCGATCTAATATTCCTCCATGTCCAGGTATTAAATTAGAAAAGTCTTTTGTATCATAATATCTTTTAATCGCTGAAAAAACTAAATCTCCTACTTGTGCAAAAATTGTTAAAATAAGTGTTACAAAAATAATAAAATAAACATTAGCTAAAGGATCTACAAAAGTTAAATAGTAAATAGTAGAGATTATTGTTCCAGCAATGCTTCCTCCAACAGAACCTTCTATTGTTTTATTAGGTGATATTTTAGGAGCTAATTTATGCCGACCAATACAGCTTCCTGAAAAAAAGCAGAAAGTATCAGTTATATTTGCAATAACAATAATATATAGGAAATAGTTTAGACCATAATTTCTTAATAAGATTAGTAGATTAAAACTAATACCAATAAATAAAATGGAACTAATTAAATATAATGCGTCTTGAATATTATAATTTTTATCTTTTTCTAAAAAAACAATTGGTCCTAACATACTAATAATAACTAAAGCTAAAATACGATAATCTAAAGCATAAGAAAATCCCATTTCATTAGTATTGTTAAAAATTAATATTGTTGTAATTATATAAGCTATTATTTTAACAATAAAAGGAATTTCTTTTTTTCTTTCACGTAATTTTATTAATTCATAAAAACCGCCTAGAGCAATTAATAATGCTAACAAATTATATGGCAATCCACCTAAAATTACTATTGGTATAAGAACTATAATCATAATAATTGAACTAATTACTTTGGTTGTCATTTTTAATACCTCCATAACGACGATCGCGTTTATTATATTCAATAATAGCTTTATCAAATTCTTCTGTTGTAAATGCAGGAAAATAAACATCCGGAAAATAAAACTCTGCATAAGCATTTTGAAATAATAAAAAATTACTTAAACGATATTCACCACTAGTTCTAATCATTAAATCAACAGGAGGCAAATTATTGTACATATGACTATTTAAAGTTATTAAATCTATTTCATTAAGCGTTAATTGATTATTTTGGATTTTATTAGCTATTTCTTTTACTGCATCAACTAATTCATATTGACCACCATAATTAACACAGATATTAAAAATCCCTTTTTTATTATTGGTAGTGTCTTCAGTTATTTTATCCATTATTTTTAAAACTTTATTAGGCAGTGGTTCACGACGACCAGAAAAAACAATCCTTATATCTTTTTTGTTTAATCTTTTTGAATATCGTTTAAAACCTTCCGTAAATAAATCCATTAAATAATTTACTTCTTCTTTAGTTCGTTTAAAATTTTCAGTTGAAAAAGCATAAACACTTAAAACCTGTACGCCTTTTTCAAAAATATATTCACTTAATTTATCTAAATTATTAAAACCAGCATAATGACCCTCACTTCTTGTTTTGCCTTTTGCTTGTGCCCAACGCCCATTACCATCTAAAATTATTGCAACATGATTTGGAATCACTAAATTATTATTCATACATCACCTTTATATATATTTAATTATAATATATAATTACTAAAACTACAATGAAAAAGAAACAAATGTTTCTTAAAAATTGTCAAAATTAATATCTATTTTTTTATTATCGTTTATATAACTGCTAGCTCTTACAATAGTTCTGATAGCATTTGAAGTTCTTCCTTGTTTCCCAATTACACGACCCATATCATCACTATCAACCATAACTTGAATTAATATTGTGTTTTCATCATCGCTTTCAAATTCTTTAACAGTTACTGCTTCGGGGTTTTGTACTAATGATTTAACAATTTTTTCTGTTAATTCTATAACGTTCATTATTTCACCTTCTTATCTTTTATTTTACTATCAGCAAACTTTTTCATTATTCCTGCTTTTGCAAATAGATTTCTAACAGTATCTGATGGTTGAGCCCCATTATTTAACCACTTTAAAGCTAATTCCTCATTTATTTTTACTTCTGCTGGATCTGTTATAGGATTATAAGTTCCTATTAATTCTTTATATTGTCCATCTCGAGCTTTTCTTGAATCAGTTGCTACAATACGATACGTTGGTCTTTGTTTAGCACCCATTCTTGTTAATCTTATTTTAACAGCCATTTTATTTCCTCCTTTTAACACTTATATAGTATATTATAATTATATTCCTTTGTCAACCGTTTATGTTGACAAAATAAAACCCATATATTATATGAGTTATTTTGCAATTGTTAACTAACAACTGTTTTTTTAATTTACGATAATTTTAAAAAATATCCAATATAACCACCTATAATAGCCGAGATAATAGAAATCATTAAAATTAGCAATATAATAGCACCGTTTTCTATTTCTCTAGTACTTTTTTTCGAAGTTTTCTTTGGAGTTGTTTTTTTTGACATATTATCACTCCTATTCTTCTTTATTTTTGCACACATTAAATAATTTGTCAAATATTTAATCTAGATTTATAGTTGATTTACTATTAAGTGTCAAATCACCAAATCTTTTATCTTGGAAAAGAAAATAACCAGCAGCTGCAATCATAGTAGCATTATCAGTGCAATATTTTAATTTTGGAAAATTATAATTTATTTTTTTTTCTTTACATAAAAATTGAAGATTATTTCTTATTCCTTGATTAGCTGCAACACCGCCTGCTATTATAAAATAATTTACTGGATAATTTGCTAAAGCATTACGAACTTTTTTATTAATTGTTGCTATAACAGTTTCTTGAAAAGAACAAGCAATATTATCTTTATTTATTTCTTTTCCGTGTTTTTTTTCGTTATTAACTAAATTTATAACCGCACTTTTTAAACCACTAAAGCTAAAATTATAACTATTATCATTCATAGGTATAGGTAAAGCGTAAATATTTTCACCTTTTTTAGCCATTTGATCTATACTTGGACCACCAGGGTATGGTAAATCTAATACTCTAGCTATTTTATCATAACACTCACCAACAGCATCATCTAAAGTGCTTCCTAGTTTTTTAAATGATAAATGTTTATCCATATAGATAAGGTCGGTGTGTCCTCCACTTATAACTAACGCTAGTAAGGGGAAACACATTGGTTTTTCTAAATTATTAGCATATATATGTCCTGCTATATGATGTACTGGTATTAAAGGCTTATTATATACATAAGATAAAGTTTTAGCAGCCTCTATTCCAATTAATAGAGAACCTACTAAACCTGGACCATAAGTAACTGCAATAGCATCAATCATAGCCATTTCCATATTGGCTTTTTTTAAGCATTGTTCTATTACAATAGTAATATTTTGAACATGGTGACGACTAGCTATTTCAGGTACAACTCCTCCATAATTCGCATGAATATCAATTTGAGATAAAATTACTGTTGCAATTTCTTCAACTCCATTTTTTACAATAGCGCAACTTGTTTCATCACAACTGCTTTCTATTCCTAGAATATATGTATCTTTCACTTTAATCAACTACTTCCATTAATATACCATCAACACCATTATAATAATTTTTTCTAATTGCCAATTCCTTGAAACCAAATTTTTTATATAAATTAATCGCCGGTATATTATTCTTTTTTACTTCTAAAGTTATATTATTAACTTTAATTTTAAATATATAAGATATTAATTTTGAAGCAATTCTTTGTCTTTGATATTCTTTTATTACTTCAATATTAATTATTTCTATTCGTTCATATATATGATTATAATTAACAAAACCACATACTTTATCGTGATATAAATAAACTAAATATTTTGAAAAGGGATTGCTTAATAAATCTTTTTTAATAGGATGATCTTTAAACACATTTATAAAAGTTTTTTGAACCCTTTCTATTATAAAATCATCATTAAAATTAATTTCTTTTATCATTATTTTCCTCAGCCTCAGTTAATTTTAAATAATTAGGATTAACTAAATGTGCATTAATATTCTCTTTTAAAGCATAATGGTTTACTATGTTTAAAATATCTGGATCATAATTAATTTTATTAGATATATCTATATTATCATTAGTTACAACAATATAATTTTTTATTTCTTTTATATAGTTTTTTAAAAAAGATAAAGGAATATACTTATTGGGTAAAATTGTATTGTTATTCTTGTCATATACACCAAAATATCCATAATCTCTTTTGGCATCGATATAAGGAATAATATAATCATATCCTGTTGTTGATAAAGCCATTGCATCTAAACTTGAAATAGTCGAAATCTTTTTTCTAAGACTCCAAGCAATAGTTTTAGCAATGGTAATAGCTATTCTAATTCCTGTAAAAGATCCTGGCCCATTAACAACAATAATCTTATCAATATCATTAAGAGACATTTTAATAGAAGAAAACATTTTTTTTATTTCAGTTAAAGTGTAAATTGATAATGTTTTACCAAATTCCTTTTTAATTGATGCTTCTAATTTATTATTAATAACAACCCCAGAATATAAAAAACTAGACGAAGTGTCTAGATATAATATTTTCATAAAACCGCCTCACAAATATCTTCGTATTTTTTACCAACAGGTTTAAAAATAAATAATCTTGTATCCTCATCTATTATTTTAATCTTTATATATAGATGCTCCTTGGGTAAACTTTCTTTTATCATATCAGCCCATTCAATTATAACGACTCCATCTGCATGATAATAATCATCTAGCGCTAACTCTGATATATCACCTTCTAAACGATAAACGTCCATATGATATAAAGGTAATTCACCATTTTCATATTCTTTAATAATGTTAAATGTTGGTGATGTAATATGATCATCTATGCCCATAGCCCCTGCAAATCCTTTGGCAAAAACAGTTTTACCACTACCTAAATCACCTTCTAAACAAATAATCATATTAGGAAACTTTTCAGATTCTATATTTTGGGCTAATTCTATTGTTTCTACTTCATTTCTAGTTGTTAATTTATATTCCATTCCTATCACCTTTTTTATTATACCAAAAGTTAAATAATTAATTCAACTACTTTTCTTGTTTTTACCAAATATTACATAAAAATGACAAAAAAAAATCCTTGGCAATGTCCTATTTTCGCTTTCACTATCGTCGGCGCTGAGGAGCTTAACTTCTGTGTTCGAGATGGAAACAGGTGTACCATCCTCGCCATAATCACCAAGGAAAATTATATCAAATAATTCTCTGAAAACTAAGATAATGTGTCATCAAATTATTAAAATAGGATTAAATCCTCGATCTATTAGTACTGGTCAACTCAACATATCACTATGCTTCCATCTCCAGCCTATCAACCAGGTAGTCTTCCTGGGATCTTACTTTATAAAAAATGGGAAAACTCATCTTGAAGTTGGCTTCCCGCTTAGATGCTTTCAGCGGTTATCCATTCCCTACATAGCTACTCTGCACTGCCACTGGCGTGACAACAGATACACCAGAGGTAGGTCCATCCTGGTCCTCTCGTACTAAGGATAGCTCTACTCAATTTTCCTACGCCCACGACGGATAGGGACCGAACTGTCTCACGACGTTCTGAACCCAGCTCGCGTGCCACTTTAATGGGCGAACAGCCCAACCCTTGGAAGCGACTTCACCTCCAGGATGTGACGAGCCGACATCGAGGTGCCAAACAGCGCCGTCTATATGAACTATTGGGCGCTATCAGCCTGTTATCCCCGGGGTAACTTTTATCCGTTAAGCGACGACCATTCCATTCTGAATCGCCAGATCACTAAGCCCGAATTTCTTCTCTGCTCGACTTGTAGGTCTTACAGTCAAGCTCCCTTATGCCTTTACACTCTACAAATGATTTCCAACCATTTTGAGGGAACCTTTGGGCGCCTCCGTTACTGTTTAGGAGGCGACCGCCCCAGTCAAACTGCCCACCAGACACTGTCCCTAAACCGGATTACGGTTTCAGGTTAGAAATCCAATATATTAAGGGTGGTATTCCAAGGTTGACTCCATTAAAACTGGCGTTCTAATTTCAAAGTCTCCCACCTATCCTCTACATAATACATCGAATCCCAATATCAAGCTACAGTAAAGCTCCACGGGGTCTTTCCGTCCTGTCGCGGGTAACCTGCATTTTCACAGGTATTAAGATTTCACCGAGTCTATGGTCGAGACAGTATCCAGATC
>JAAZHK010000026.1 GCA_012510745.1 Mycoplasmatota bacterium | reverse complement strand
ACTTTTTCAGGTGATAAATATGGATGGAATATTTTTAATCGATAAAGAAAAAGATTATACAAGCCGTGATGTTGTTAACATTATTTCCAAGAAATTTAAAACTAAAAAAGTTGGACATGCAGGTACCCTAGATCCTTTAGCAACTGGTATGTTAGTAATAGGGATTAATAAGGGAACTAAAATATTAGAGTATTTAACTAATGATTTTAAAGAATATGAAGCAGAAGTAATACTAGGTATTGAAACTGATTCATTAGATATAACTGGTAATATAATAAAAGAGAATATGGTAAATAATATAACTAACGAAGATATAAAAAAGACATTAAAAAGTTTTTTAGGTAAATCAAATCAAGAAGTACCCAAATATTCAGCAGTTAAAGTTAAAGGTAAAAAACTATATGAGTATGCTAGAAACAATGAAGATGTAGCATTACCTTCCAAAGAAATAGAAATAAAGAATATTGAACTTACTAAATCTTTAACAAAAGAAAACGGTTATTATACATTCAGTTTTAAGTGTTTAGCAAGTAAAGGAACATATATTAGAAGTTTAATTAGAGACATTGGTTTAAAATTAAATACTTTAGCAACCATGAATAATTTAAGAAGATTAAAACAAGGAATATTTAAAATAGAAGACTCTAAAGGAGTAAACGAAATTAATGTAAGTAATCTAATTTCTTTAAAAGATGCGCTTATAAACTATAAATTTATTGAAGTAAGCAATTTAGAAGAAATTAAAATATTAAATGGTAATAAATTAGATTATCAAATTACAGAAGAAATAGTTGTTTTGATAAATAAAGAGGATAAAGTGCTAGCTATTTATCAAAAAGATAATGATAAAATAAAACCAGTAAAAGTTTTTACTTAGACTAGACAATTAAAGTAAGTTTTGTTATAATATTTTTGCTTACTTTAAATGGCGATGTAGCTCAGTTGGCTAGAGCGTTCGGTTCATACCCGAAAAGTCGGGGGTTCAAATCCCTCCGTCGCTACCAAATGTGCAGATGTGATTTAATGGTAGAATATGACCTTGCCAAGGTTAATGTGGGGGTTCAATTCCCCTCATCTGCTCCAAAATTAAATCTTTTTTTAATAATAAAATAGATATTCTTACACAGAATATCTATTTTATTATTTTTTCTTTATTTATAAGTTTTGTCTTAGTTATTTCATAAAGAGTATTAGCTTCTAAAAAATGTTGAGTCATTTTTTCAACAATTTCATAACTATTACTTTTAGGTTGATTCTTTAAAAGGCGTTTAGTTATTATTAATCCAATAGTATAAGCATCAATGAAGTAAAAATTATTATTTATTTCTTTTTTACATAATTCTTTTTTAAAAATTTCTAAAGTTTTATCATTATCGTACAAATCATTAAAATTAAAACCCAACGGAACATCAAATGCATATTTGTTTTCAATAGCTGTTTTAATTAAATCAATTTTCCTATTTGGTAGAAAGATACCATAATAACTATTAATAACAGCTAACATCATTATATCAATATAATAACTATTAATGCGTTCTTGTTTTTTCATTTTTTTAACATCAGCGTTATCACAATTAAGAGCTTCTTGAAAAAGGTTAATTCTTTTTTTATTACATTTGTCTATAATACTTTCAAAAGCTAATTCAGGTAATACAGAAATAGAGGCTTTTCTTCTGTAATTGCTTTCTGTTTTAGAATTATATCTATTCATATTTTTAGCAAGTCCTTTCAGATCTTTTAGTATTTTTTTATATTTTTCAATAATCGTCAATATTCTCATTCCTTTCTTTTTAATACTTTAATACTTTTTGAAAGACTTTTCTACGATCTTCTAAGGTTTTATTTACATAATCTATTGTTTTAGGTAATAAACAAAGTTGGTTATTTTTCTTTAAATAGTTTTCTAAGACTTTGCGATATTCGTTGTCATATGCTAATCTTTCCATTAAAGGTTTACTTTCTTTAGTAAAATTATAATATAACTCAGCTAAATTAGGATCTAATCCATCATATTCTTGATTACTAATTTTCGAAGCCTGTGTCTGATTCTTAAAAAGCAACTCAGGCTTATAAGGAAATATAGGCCGCCAAATCATTCCAGGTTTGTGAGCACAAACGTTTTTATGATCAATTCCTAATATTTTTTCATTATCGTAAACAGGTGTAGGGGTTAACCCTTTAATTTTTAAAAAATCATCTTCTTTAACAATTAAATGAGAAGCAAAAGGATAGTCTTTAATTAAATAAGGTCTTAATCTTTGAGAATAAGGGATATTGTCAAACTTTTGTATTTTAAAACCTATATTGTGATGATTTCGATCTGCTTCTAGAGTAAAGGCATCGCTTATAAATAGTTTTATTAAGAAATCTTTTATTTTTTCATAATCTTCATTAGCTACAGTTTCTTTAAAAAATTTTAATAAATTAACTAAAGAATACTCAGAATAACACACCAAATCAGATAATTCATTGTTATATAACTCACTCACTAAATAATAGTGATAATCTGGTTTCTGGAAGTTATCAGATAATAATCCATTCTTTGTTACGGCCTTATCAACATCTATGACTTTTAAAGTGGCTAAATCATAATTAATGGTATCAAGACCTATAATTTTTCTTCCAAATATACTAAAAAACTGTTCTGTAAACAATCGGTAATCATTTCGCACTTTAAAGTATTTTAATTTCCCATTTATTTTATACCACGTATCTTTTTCTTTTAAATATTTTTGATTAATTTTAACCATATCCTTTAATTTTTTGAAAGGAATACTAGTACATTTATAATGAGGAATAACGGCTTCATTTAATAACATATAATCCCCCTTTTCTGATGTGTTATTCTACCACAAAAGAAAAGAAAAGTCAATTTAGAGTTAACTTTCCGTATATATTATTAATATTTTATCTTTATTTATATAATTCTAATTTTATTGCATCAATATTTTCATTCATTATTGTTAAATAATCTTTTTTGTTATTACGTTCTTCATCAGTAATACTACTTAATCTTTTAATAGTAAGAATATTAACGTTAGTTTTTTCTTTAATGTGTTTTATGGTTTCACTTTCTTCATCAAATTGCAACATATAAATATATTTAATATTATTGTTATTTATCATTTCAATTACATCTAAAACAGTTTTTTCAGTTAATTGATTATTTTCTTCAATTGAGATAATTTCAAGGCCATATTTAGATAAGAATTTTAACGAATTGTTATTAACAATAATTGTTTTATAATTCGCTTTTTCAGCCGTAATTTTTAAATGAGCATCTAGTTCTGATAAACAAATTTTTAATTTATCATAATTTTCATTTATTTCATCTATTAAATAATTAGTTGTTATATATTCTTCTAACCCGGCTTTTATATTCTTTGCAACCATTAAAAAATTAGAAGGATTTAACCATAACTCTTCATTTCCATAAATCTTTTCCATTCCATGGGTAGCATCAATAATTTTTATTTTTTTGTTTTTGTTTAATAATTTAATAGTTGTATCACTATCGTTACTTAAACCTAGATAAATAAGTAAATCTTTTTTACTAAAGTCGTTTATTTGTTTTTCAGTAAAAAGATGTTTATCAATATTAATATCATCAGGATACATAGAAACTACTAAAGAATGCTTTCCATATAAAGTTTTGGTTATATATTCAACAGGATAAATAGTTGTTACAATTTCAATATTATCCATATTATCCCATCTAAAACAACCAGTTAAAATAAAAACAAAGGTTATTAATATTAATTTATATATATGTCTTTTCATTATTTTTCACTCCTTAATTTATTAGGTACAGGATCATAACCAAACTTTCCTAATGGATGACATTTACTAATCCTTTTTATACTTAGTTTTATTCCTCTAATAAGTCCATATTGATTTATAGCGTCATAAGCATATTGTGAACAAGTAGGTGTAAAACGACAATAATTATGAAACTCTCCTGGGGTAGATTGATATAATTTAATTAGTTTTAAAATAAAATTTTTCATTTTAATCACCAAAGTTCTATTTTACTACTGTTTTAAACAAAAGTACATATTTTTTGTATTTTGACTAACAATATGCTATAATGTAGAAGGTGAATTTATGGACAAATTATTTCAAAAATTAAATATTAATCCTAATAATAGAGAATTATATGAAATAGCTTTTTCTCATTCATCTTATGCTAATGAGCATAAAAAGAAAACTGATTATGAGAGATTAGAGTTTTTAGGTGATGCAGTTTTAGAACTAGTTTTATCTGATTTTTTATATTCTTCATTAGATTTTAATGAAGGTAAAATGACTAAATTAAGATCAAGTTATGTTTGTGAAAATGCTTTATATAGATATGCTTTGGATCTAGGATTAAATGAATATATAAAAGTAGGACATGGTGAATTAGTAAGTGGCGGTCTTTATAAAAAGACTATTGTTGCAGATACATTTGAATCATTTTTAGGTGCAATATATATAGATTTAGGTTTTGAAAAAGCCAAAAATATTATTTTAGATATAATCGTACCTTATATTGAAGACCCTAATATTAATTTTTTTAGTGATTATAAATCTATTTTACAAGAAGCAGTTCAAACCATTAAAAAATCTGTTATTTATAATTTAATTGAAGAATCAGGTCCTCCTCATGATAAACTTTTTACTGTTGAAGTAAAAATTGATGGTATTAGTTATGGTAAAGGTGTAGCTAATAGTAAAAAAGAGGCTGAAAAAGAAGCTGCTAAATCAGCTTTAGAACTTTTAGCTAGAAAAAAATAGAAAGGAAAAAAAATGAGTAAAATTAAAATATTTAGTCTTGGTGGATTAAATGAAAATGGCAAAAATATGTATGTTGTAGATGTTGATAATGCTATATTTGTTTTTGATGCTGGGCTAAAATATGGTAATGATAATTTATTAGGAATTGATTATGTTATTCCTAATTTTGATTATATTATTTCTAATAAAGAAAGAGTAAAGGGTATTTTTTTAACCCATGGTCATGATAGTAATATGGGCGCTATTGCAGATATATTAACTGCAATACCAGATATAAATGTTTATGCAACTAAATTTACTATGGAATTTGTTAAACGTGATTTAAAAGAGGCTAATGTAGAAGCACATAATTTAAAAGAAATTAGACCTCATGCAAAAATAAACTTTGATGATTTAACGATATTTCCTATTAGTGTTTCGCATTCTATTCCTGATGCTGTAGCATATGTTTTATATACAAAAGATGGAGCTATAGTTTATACAGGCGATTTTGTTTTTGATGCAGCAGCTCCTATTAATTATAAAATGGATATTGGTAAATTAGCCTACGTTGGAAAACAGGGAGTTCTATGCCTTTTAACAGAATCTATTTATGCTGGTAACGAAGGACATACGAGTCCTCATAATAGAGCGAATAAATATATTAATAATATATTAAAAAAATATAAAGATCGTATAATTATAACTATATTTGAAGCTCATATATATCGAATTCAAGAATTATTTGATGAAATAGCTAAAACTAAAAGAAAAGTTGTTATCATGGGCAAGTTATTTCAAGAGACGATTAATAAAGCTATTGATATGAAATATCTTAATTTTGATAAAAATCAAATTGGTGATTTAAGTAATTTAAATGATAGGGATGTAATAATTTTTGTATCCGATGAAAAAGAAAAACCTTTTGCAAATATTGAAAGAATTATTAAAGGATATGATCGCTATATAAAATTAAAAGAAAACGATATGGTTTTTATTAGTGAACCTTCATACGAAGGTAGTGAAAAGATTAGAGCTTCAATTATGGATGAAATAGCTAAACAAGGTGTTCATGTTGAGAGTCTTTCTCATAAAACTACTTTATTACATCATGCTTCTAGCGAAGATTTGATGCTAATGATTAATTTAATGAATCCTAAATATTATTTTCCAGTAAGAGGAGAATATCGTCACCAATATATGAATGCTCAGTTAGCTGAACAAGTTGGTATTCCAAAAAATAACATTATTTTAAAATTAAATGGTGAAGTAGCCACATTTATAGATGGTGTATTAACAGATGATAAAGAAACAATTGAAATTGATGATATTTTAATAGACGGTAAAAGTCAAGGAGATATTGGTGGACTTGTAATAAAAGATCGCCAAATGCTTGGTGAAAGTGGTATTGTGGTCGTTACAACAACTTTAAGTTATGAATCTAAAAAAATATTAATTGGACCTGAATTAATTACTAGAGGTTTTGTTTTTGTAAAAGATAATGCTGAATTATTGGAAAAAGGTAAAAAGATATGTTTAGATATTATTACCGAATTAATTTCAAGTGATATTAAAAAAGTCGATTATACAAAAATTCGCAATGAAATAAGAGAAAAGCTTGGAAAATATTTTTATAAAGAGACCGAATGCCGTCCAGTAATTATTACAGTTATTAATGAAATATAAAAAGATTTCAAGAGATTGAAATCTTTTTAATTGTAAATATTATGATGAATAGATGGTGATTGAGAATTTAAAGTTTTAAAAGTAAAATCATGGTTAAGAGCATGTTCAATAATTAAAGGGACTGCTTTAATACTTTCTGGTTTAGTGTCGTGTTGTAAAATAATATTATCTTCAAATTTACCTAGCTTTGAAATAACATATTTAGCGATAATTGTAACATCATTAAAATAAATATCTAAACTATTTATGTTCCAATCAAAATAAAAAAATCCTAAACTATTTATTATTTCAACTAACTCTGTCATAACCCCTATTTTATAATTTTTACTTATTGTATTAGAACTTCCTCCAGGAAATCTAAAAATTTCTGGTTTAATTCCGGTTAAATCTATAACCTTTTTTTCTAAAAGCTTTAGGTCATTAAGAAAATTATCAACACTAGCGTAAATATAGCTATAATCGTGTGAATTTGTGTGAAGACCTATTGTATGTCCCTCATCTAAAATTCTTTGCAAAGTTTTTTGTCCTTTTTCAGTATCTAGATTATAACCATTAATAAAAAAGGTGGCCTTTACATTATATTTTTTAAGAATATCTAATAGTTCATTAGTATAAATGCTAGGACCATCATCAAAAGTTAAATATATATTTTTATTATTCATCTCATAACTCTTTCTATTATAATTATAGTAATTTATTAAATATATATGATAATTTCTTTAGTTTTAAAAAGAAATTTGTTATAATAAATTTTAGAATAAGGTGAAATAATGATTAATTTTAAAATCTTATATGAAGACAATCATTTAATAGTTGTTGAAAAACCAATTAATATTTTGAGTCAAAAAGATAAAACTAATGATTTGGATTTATTAACTATGGTAAAAGAATATCTTAAATATAAGTATTACAAACCAGGTAATGTTT
>JAAZHK010000025.1 GCA_012510745.1 Mycoplasmatota bacterium | reverse complement strand
GTATAGAAGGACAACTCATTATAGAAAGTTATTTAAATAATTTAAGTTTATTGCCTTCTTTAGATAATGTAAAAACAATTTTTAAAATAGATTCAAATAACAAATATTTAATTTCTGTTTTAAAATTAATTAAATTAAATAAAAATATAGAATTTATTATAGATGATCATAACTATTTTAATAATAAATACTTAGGTAAAATAGTTTTGTCGACAACAACAATTAATTTAGCTAGATTAGGTTTAAAATATAATCTAAAAGAATTAAATAGTTTTTATCAAGAATTATCTGATGTAATGGAATTAACTAAAAATCAATTATTACAAAGATATGAATTACAAGCTAATAAATATAATGAAAATTTTAAATATTTATTTAAAAATAATTTATTAATTGATGCTGAAAAATTAGAAGATAATCAAAAAATAAGAAAAGTTCTACGCCATGGAATATTAAGAATAGGGTTTGTAGGATTACTTGAGTGTGTAAAATCGATTTTAGAAGAAACAAAAGAATCTTCTTCTAAACAAATATATGATTTAAGTTTAGATATACTTATGTTTATGAATAATAAAATAAAGGATTTTCAAAATGATAATAAACTTGATTTTGAATTAGAAGAAACAAATAATTATCACATCAAAAAAGAATTAAAAGCTTTAGATAAATCTATTTATGGAACTAAAATAATAAATAAAAAGGAAATTTATGAACAACTTAATACTATATATAAAGGTTTATCTTTAAAAGAAATATTAAAAATTACCAATCTTGTTAATGATAAAATAATTATTCCTAAAACAGATATTACTCAACAAAAAATTATTGATTTATATAACAATATGATTAAAGAAAATATTAAATATGGGTTAATTAAAATAGAGTGATAAGATGATTATAGATGGATTTGAACCAGTTACTTTGGTTAATTATCCTGGCCAAGTAGCGTGCATTATTTTTACAAGAGGTTGCAATTTTAGATGTTCTTATTGTCAAAACGGAACCTTATTAACAAATAATCAGGATAAAGGAATAATTAGTGAACAAACAATATTAGAATATTTAGATAAAAGAAAAAATGTTTTAGACGGTATTTGTATTAGTGGTGGAGAACCTTTATTGCAAAAAGATATATATATATTTATTCAAAAAATAAAAGAAAGAGGTTTAAAAGTTAAATTAGATACGAATGGAAGTAATCCTAAACTACTTCAAAAATTAATTGATGATCAATTATTAGATTATGTTGCAATGGATATCAAAAACATTTCTGCTAAGTATAATAAAACAATAAATATAAAAAAATTTGAATTTTCTTTAATAAAAGAAAGTATCAACATTTTAAAAAATAGTAATATAGAACATGAATTTAGAACTACAATTGTCAAAGGAATGCATACGATTGAAGATATAAAAGAAATTTGTACTTATATTGGCAAAAAAAGTCCTTATTATTTACAAAACTTTGTAGATAGTGAAAACGTCTTAGAAAAAGGCTTACAAGGTTTTGAAATAGAAGAAATAAATAATATGGTGAAACAACTGGGGAAAGGTTGTAAAAATATAAAAATTAGATAAAACTTTATAAAGAGGAGGTAATAAAATGTATAAAGTAAGAAAAAGAGAAGGAAAAATAGTTAATTTTGATTTAATAAAAATAACTGAGGCAATGAAAAAAGCGTTTGAAGCAGAGAAGGTTAATTATACGGATGAAATAATTGATTTTCTAGCTTTAAAAGTAACTGCTGATTTTGAACCAAAAGTAGTAGACAATATTATAAAAGTTGAAGATATTCAAGACAGTGTTGAAATAGTCTTATCAAAAGCAGGATATATAGAAGTCGCTAAGGCTTATATTTTATATCGTAAATTACATGAAAAAATGCGTAATATGCAATCAACAATTTTAGATTATAAGGATGTAGTTAATAGTTATGTTAATGTTACAGATTGGCGAGTAAAAGAAAATTCAACTGTTACTTATTCGGTAGGTGGTCTAATTTTAAGTAATTCAGGAGCAATTACAGCAAATTATTGGTTAAGTGAAGTATATGATGAAAATATTGCCAATGCTCATCGTGGTGCAGATATTCATATACATGATTTATCAATGTTAACCGGTTATTGTGCTGGTTGGTCTTTAAAACAATTAATAATGGAAGGTTTAGGTGGAATTCCTGGTAAAATAACATCATCTCCAGCTAAGCACTTAGCAACTTTATGTAATCAAATGGTTAATTTTTTAGGTATTATGCAAAATGAATGGGCAGGAGCTCAAGCCTTTTCTTCATTTGATACTTATTTAGCGCCTTTCATAAAGGTAGATAATTTAAGTTATAAAGAAACTAAGCAGTGTTTACAATCATTTATTTATGGAGTTAATACTCCTAGTAGATGGGGTACTCAAGCACCATTTACTAATATAACTTTGGATTGGGTAGTTCCTAATGATTTATCTGAACTTAACGCCTTAGTTGGTGGCAAGGAAATGAATTTTAAATATAAAGATTGTCAAAAAGAAATGGACATGATTAACAAAGCTTTTATTGAAATTATGATAGAAGGGGATGCTAATGGAAGAGGTTTTCAATATCCTATTCCTACATATTCAATTACTAATGATTTTGATTGGAGTGCAACTGAAAATAATAAATTATTATTTGAAATGACAGCTAAATATGGTACTCCATACTTTTCTAATTATATTAACAGTGATATGGAACCTAGTGATGTAAGAAGTATGTGCTGTCGTTTACGTCTTGATTTAAGGGAATTAAGAAAGAAATCAGGAGGGTATTTTGGAAGTGGAGAAAGTACTGGTTCAATAGGTGTTGTAACTATTAATTTACCGAGAATTGCTTATTTAGCAAAAGATGAAAAAGATTTTTATAATAAATTAGAATATATGATGGATCTTTCAGCGAGAAGCTTAAAAATCAAAAGGAATGTTATTACTAAACTTTTAGAAGAAGGATTATATCCTTATACTAAACGTTATTTAGGTACTTTTGAAAATCATTTTTCAACTATAGGAATTGTAGGAATGAATGAGGCTTGTTTAAATGCTAATTGGATAAAAGAAGATTTAGTTAATCCAAAAGCTCAAGTTTTTACGAAAAATGTTTTAAATTATATGCGTGGTAAATTATCTGATTATCAGGAAGAATATGGAGATTTATATAATTTAGAAGCCACACCAGCTGAATCGACTGCTTATCGTTTAGCAAAACATGATAAAAAGAAATATCCAGATATTATTACTGCTAGTGAAAAAGATGCTACTCCATATTATACTAATAGTTCTCATTTACCAGTATCATACACAAGTGATATTTTTCAGGCTTTAGATATTCAAGATGAATTGCAAACATTATATACTTCTGGTACTGTTTTTCATGCTTTTCTAGGAGAAAGATTAAATGATTGGACCGCAGCGGCTAAGCTTGTTAAAAAAATAGCTGATAATTATAAATTACCATATTACACACTATCTCCAACTTATTCTGTTTGTAAAGTGCATGGCTATATTAATGGAGAACATTTTAAATGTCCAACTTGTGGAGAAAAAGCTGAAGTATATAGTCGTATTACAGGTTATTATCGACCAGTTCAAAATTGGAATGATGGTAAAACAGAAGAATACAAGCATCGTAAATTATATGATATAGATAATTCTTGTTTAGCTAATAAAAATAATGATAAATACGGTGAGGATAAAATAATCTTGTTTACGACTAAAACATGTCCTAATTGTAAAATAGCGACAGAATTATTAGAGAAAACAAAAATAAAATATGAATATGTTGATGCTGAAGCAGATGCAAATTTAACTAAAGAATTTGGAATTAAACAAGTCCCAACATTAGTAGTTATTAAAGATGGTCAAATGATGAAAATGATTAATTTATCTAATATTAAAAAATATACTAATGAGAAAAGAAATTTTCAAAATGTATGATGTAATTATTATAGGATGTGGTCCTGCTGGAATGACAGCAGCTATATATGCCTTAAGAGCTTGTAAAAAAGTTTTAATTCTAGAAAAAGAAACAATAGGTGGTTTAATTACAGTTACTCCCTTAGTTGAAAACTATCCTGGATTTAAACAAATTAGTGGTATGGATTTAGGTAATAATTTATATGAACAGGTAATTTCTTTAGGTGGACAAGTTAAAATAGAAGAGGTGCTTACTATAAAAAGCGGCGATCTTAAAACAATTGTAACTGAGGATAACGAATATAAAACTAAAACTGTTATTATTGCAACTGGTTCTAAACCTAAAGCTTTAGGAATAGCTGAGGAAGAACGTTTTATAGGCAATGGAATTTCCTTTTGTGTATCTTGTGATGGCCCTTTGTATAAAAACAGTGATGTAGCAGTAGTAGGTGGCGGGAACAGTGCTATTATAACCGCACTATCATTAGCTGAAATTTGCCATAAAGTAAAAATTATTCAAAATTTATCATATTTAACAGCAGAAGTCTCGTTAATTAATCGTTTAAAAAGATATAATAATATTGAGATTATCTATAATAATAAAGTAACAGAATTATTTGGTGATGAAGATTTAAACAAAATTACTATTATTGATAATAACGGTAATTTTAAACAACTCGAAATAAGTGGGATGTTTGTTGCTGTTGGACAAGAATCTCAAAATAAATTTCTAAAAGATTTAATTACATTAGATAAAGATAATTATATTATTTCTGATAATTCTTGTTTAACTAATCAACCTGGCATATTTGTAGCTGGAGACTGTCGACAAAAAGAAGTTCGTCAATTAACAACGGCTGTTAGTGATGGTACAGTTGCAGCTTTGTCAGCTATAAATTATATAAATAATAAAGAGCAATTTTAAATTGTTCTTTTATTATACGTGATATAATATATTTATAAGGAGAATATATGAAAAAAAATATTTATATCATTATTAGTTTAGTTCTTTTTTTATTTTTAGCTTTTTTAGTTAAGTTTAATTATTTTTATAATATAGATATATATGTATATGGTTTTATTAAATCTATTATTAATGTTAAAATAACGCCTTTTATAATCCTAATTACTAATTTAATTACTATTTTAACTTACATCATAGCTATAGGATCTTTAATATTATTTTTAAAACATAAAAAAGAAACTCACTTTAAGAATATTACAACTAATATTATTTTATCAATTATAATTTATCAATTATTAAAGCTATCTTTAAAAATCCCTCGACCTAAAATTATGTGGTTAATTGATGCTAAAGGTCATAGTTTTCCAAGTGGTCATTCTTATATGTCAATGTTTATTTATTCTTTAATTATTTTATATAATTCTAAATATTTAAAAGGAAATATTAAAATAGTAGTTAATTGTATATTAGTATCATTAATTATATTAACAGGATTTTCCAGAATATATTTAGGAGTTCACTATTTTTCAGATGTTTTAGCTGGTTTTATACTAGGTATTACTCACATAATAATTGTAAAAAATGATTTAATAAAATAATAGTTACAAGTATTTTTTAATACTATATAAATGACAAAAGGTTGTTACTGTAATACTTGCAATGATAGATAATAAAAGGCCTACAATACCAGTTAAATATGAAAAGATGGTTAATATAATTAATTTAGAACTTATAGCCCAAATGGTATGGTACATTATAATTTTAGCTTTATTAATTCCTTGT
This sequence comes from Mycoplasmatota bacterium, assembly GCA_012510745.1. Classification (GTDB taxonomy): domain Bacteria; phylum Bacillota_I; class Bacilli_A; order RF39; family UBA660; genus JAAZHK01. The sequence continues at coordinate 7,794 of JAAZHK010000025.1, read as the reverse complement.
AAAACAACAGATAAAGGAGCTTCTATATAATAAAGTAAAAAGAATGGTGCTAAAAAACGAATATAATTAGTACCTTGGTTAGTGTTATAAATAAATTTTAGAAAGAAATTAGGAAAAATCATTAAAATAATTGTAACTGGAACACCAATAGCTAAAGAAATCAAAATAGCTTGTTTTAATTTCTTTTTAATATATTTTTTCTTGTGAATGTTTTTACTAACACTAGCTTTAGAAATTACTGGTAATAATGCACTAGAAATTGCATTAGTAAAAAAACTGGGCATTAATAATAAAGGCATAACATAACCTTGAATAATACCATATTCGTTGACAATATAGTTATTGGAATAACCTGCTATTAATAAAATGGTAGTTAAAATAATTGGTTCAAAAAAATAACCAATTAAACCTATAATTCGATCAGTAACAGTCGGTAAAGAAATATGAAGAATGTTTTTAACATAATGTGGATTTGGTTTAATATCTTGTTTAGTAATTTTAAAATTTTTAGGTAAAAAGAATAATAATATTACTATTTGTAATAATTCAGAAACAATATTAACTAAAACTAAACCAGCAACAGCAAAATAAATTCCTTTTTCTAATAAAAAAGGAGTTATAAATATCATTAGAATAATACGGATAATTTGTTCGAAAATATTAGAAGTAACATGTGGTATCATTTTTTGTTTTCCATAAAAATAGCCATTTAAAATACTAGATAGACTTACAAAAGGTAAAACTAATCCAATTGATAAAAGAGGATAATAACAACGACTATCGTTTAATAAATTATTTGCTAAAAAAGGTGCAGTTAAAAAAAGAATCAACATTAATAATAAATTTAAAAGGATTGTTAGAGGAATAATTGAAGAAATTAATTTTTTATTATTGTATTTATCCTCGGCTACTAACTTTGATATAGCAATTGGAAATCCCAAACTAGCAATTGCCATAAATAAAGAAAAAGTAGGTAAAATGAGCATATATAGTCCCATGCCAGTAGTCCCGACTAGTCTAGTCATAACCATTCTACTAATAATACCTAATAATTTAGTAAAAGCTCCACCAATAATTAATATTATCGCACTTGATATAAATTTTTCTTTTGTCATATTTCTCCTTTTAAAAGTTCTATAATTAAGATATAATAGTATATGAAATTAAATATATAAATATTAGAGGGTGAAATTATGAAATTAGAGTTTAATTCAGTAGAAGAGTTATATAAAAGACTATTTCCGGCTTTAAAGAGTAAGGTTCGTGAACTTCATCGTTATAAAATCGATTATATTATTGAAGAAGATATTTGGAACTATATAAAAGAAATTAAATGGTCTAAATCAAAGGGATTAACATTAGCTGATATGGTTAGTGATATTCTAAATTTAGATTACAAAGCATTAGATAATTATATTAAAAATAAATTTGCTTCTTCAGAGAAAAAAATTAATTTAGAAGACATAAATATATTATAGGTGATAAAATGGATCAACAAATCGAATTAAAAACAATTGATGATTTAATAAATAAAGTTGCTAAATACAACAAAAATAAAAAAGAATTAAATAAAATAAGAGAGGCATATGATTATGCTTACTTAAAACATCAAAATCAATATCGTAAAACAGGAGAGGCATATATTTATCATCCTTTAGAGGTTGCTTATATTTTGACAAGCATAACAGCAGACATACCATGTTTAATAGCAGCTTTATTACATGATGTAGTCGAGGATACAACTACTAAAAAAGAGGAAATAGCTGAGAAATTTGGAGAAGAAGTAGCCAATTTAGTTGTTGGAATAACTAAATTAAGTCGAATTAATTTTTCTACGGATAATGATTATTTGATTGAATATTATAAAAAAATAATAGTTGGAATGAGTGAAGATGTTAGAGTAATTATTTTAAAATTAGTAGATCGCTTACATAATATGCGAACTCTTTATGTTTTGCCTATAGAAAAACAAAAAGAAAAAGCAAAAGAAACTCTAGAAATTTTAACTCCTATTGCACATCATCTAGGTATTAATCGTATTAAAAGCGAATTAGAAGATCTTTCATTAAGATATTTAAAACCAGAAGTGTATTATGATATTGTAGAAAAACTAAATAATAACAAATTAGAAAGAGATAATGCTGTTAATGAAATGCTAAACGAGGTAAAAGCTTTATTAAAAGAACATAATATAAAACATGAAATAAAAGGTCGTTCTAAAAGTATTTATGGTATATATAAAAAGTTAGATACAGGGCGTAAATTTAATGATATTTACGATTTGCTAGCTTTGCGTATTTTAGTGAAAACAGAACAAGAATGTTATTTAGCATTAGGTATTATTCATTCAAAATATCGACATTTACCAAAAAGATTTAAAGACTTTATTGCTATGCCTAAAGCTAATCGTTATCAATCATTGCATACAACTGTTTTTGGTCTTGAAGGGCAATTATTTGAAATTCAGATTAGAACATATGAAATGGATGAAATAGCTGAAAATGGAATAGCATCACACTGGTCTTATAAAGAGAAAAAAACAGTTAAAGAAGATAATTTATCTTTAACAGAACAAAAACTACAGTTCTTTAAATCAATAATTGATTTAAAAGAAGATCGTTTATCAACAGAAGAATTTGTTTCTTCAGTAAAAAAAGATCTTTTAAATAATAATATATATGTTTTTACTCCTAAGGGTGATGTTATTGAACTTCCTAAAGGTTCAACTCCGATTGATTTTGCTTATAGAGTGCATAGTAAAATAGGTGATTCTATGGTAGGAGCTTTAGTTAATAATTCTATCGTATCTTTAGATTATGAATTAAAAGATGATGATATAGTTAAAATAATTACTAATAAAAATAGTCAAGGTCCTTCTAAAGAATGGATTAATATGGCTAAATTAACTCATACAAAAAGTAAAATTAAAAGTTATTTTTCATCTAGTATGAAACAAGATAATATTAATTTGGGTAAGGAATTAATTGAAAAAGAATTACGTAAAAAGAATATTGATTTTAATCTCTTTTATAGTGATGAAAATATTGATCGTATTTTACAAAAATATAAATTAATGACTTTAAATGATATATATTTAAATATAGGTAATAATAAAATTGGTGCGAGCAATATTATTGATTTTGTATTTAAAAAAGAAACAGTAACTTTGCCTAAAATAGGCGGTCATGTTATTAAAAACGCTGATAATGACATTATTGTTGCTGGTATTGATAAAGTAAAAGTTAATCTTGCAAATTGCTGCAATCCTCTTCCTGGGGATCATATTATTGGTTATATTACTAAGGGAACGGGTATAACAGTTCATCGTATTAATTGTCATAATTTAAATAATGTTACTGACCGAACAATAGCTGTAAAATGGAATAGTGAACTTACAAAAAGATACCTTGCTAATATTATTATTCATACCTCTAAAACAACTAATAATAATTTATTTGAAATTATGCAACGAATAAATTTCAATAGTGCGAGTATTGACAGTGTTAAAACCTTATCTAAAATAGATGAAACTGTATATGAAATAAGTTTATTAGTAATTGGTAAAGAACATTTAAATAAAATTACCAATGATTTGAATCGTTTGACTTATATTCATAATATTGAAAGGATTATCCGATGAAAGTAGTTATTCAAAGATGTAATAAAGCTTTTGTTACTGTTAATAAAAAAAAGATAGGTATTATTGATTTTGGATTAACTATTTTTGTTGGATTTACAGAAGGAGATAATGAGCAAACAGTTGATTATATGGTTAATAAAATTATAAATTTACGAATATTCGATGATGAAAATGGTATTATGAATAAATCAATTATAGATGTTTGCGGTTCGGTTCTTTCTGTTCCTCAATTTACATTATATGGAGATGCTAGCAAAGGAAATCGTCCTAGTTATTTTAAAGCTTTAAAGGGATTATTAGCTGAAAAACTATATGATCAGTTTAATAATAAATTACAACAATATATTCCGGTAGAAAAAGGTTTATTTAAATCTGAAATGTTAGTTAATTTAGAAAATAATGGTCCTGTAACTATTATTATAGAAAAATAATATTTCGGGATTAAAAAAAGATTTGCTTAAATCCTTTTTTTTTAGTATACTGTAATTATAGTAGGAGGGTTATTTTACATGGTTAAAACTAATAAAAGAGGTTTTACTTTAATAGAATTATTAGGTGTTGTAACGGTCTTAGCTATTATTTTAATTATAGCAATTCCAACAACAAGCTATTTAATAAAAAAACAAAGAAAAAATTATTATGTTTCTTTAGAGTCATCTGTTTCCTTGGCTGGAAGAGATTATTTTAATAGTAATAGATTAGAAAGACCTTCAGAAATATTAGAAAACAAAGGCGTTACTCTAGATTTATTAAAAAACGATGATTATATAACAGAAGTAACAGATGCAGATGGTAATGATACTTGTACGGGTTATGTATATGTTATTAAAAATGAAAAAAAAGAATATGAATATATTTCTTGTATTACTTGTAAATGTGAAGTGGGCGAAAATAATTGTGAATATATATCAGAACATGAATATTGCCATGTAGCAGAGGGAAGTAATACTTATAATGTAGATGCTGCTAGATATGATGATATTTGGCTTTATGTTAATTCTAATTATAAACCATCTATTTTAAATGCTGGAATTATTATTACAAGACAATTAGGTTCAAGAGAATATTCAATTAATGACGCTATAGGCTATTCTTCAATTTGGCTAAATGGAGAAAAAACAGAATTAAATATTACTGAACCTAATATTTTCCAACTAAAATATGAAACAAAATATGAAATTAATGGTGTGGAAACTGATATATTTGCTGAAAAACCGAAAAGAAATTTGTACGTTTATCAATATCAAGCTCCTTCTGTAACTTACAATAGCGTTATTAATAATAGTATGACTAATGGTGGTTATTATAAACCACTCGCAACAGAAAAGGAAATAGTAATCAATAATTTAAAACCTAATTTAATTAGTCCAACAAGTTTAGCCAATTACCCGGCTATTAAGGTTCAAGACTATTTGTATTCATATAGATTAAAAGATACTGAAGATTGGTCAAGTTGGAACAAGGTTGATTGTGGTAGTCAAACAGATAATGTACGAAACAACTGTACTATTAACATATCTAATTTTGATGGTGCTTATCAAGTCCGTTTTGCTTTTAATGATAAAGAAAATAATATAAGTGCTGAAACTAGTAATTTTTTAAGAATTGAGGTAAACAAAGAACCCCCAATGTGTCCTGATTTAACGATATCTGGAATATTTTCAGAACATACAGGTTCTAAATGGTATCGATCACCAGTTAAAATAGATTTTACTTTACCAAATAATGTTAATTTAACTAAATCATATATTAATAATCCTACTGGTGATACTTTTATATATAATCAGGCAGATATAAACGGAAATGGTTTTATTGATAAAATTGATGCTTTGATTATTTTAAGAAAGGCAGTAGGTATTTCTACAGGTCGTTTGCTTGGAGATTTAGATGGTAACGGAAATATATCTGTAACAGAGGCACGGACAATTTTAAGATTTGCTGTAAAATTAGAGTCTTTTACTGATGAAGAAAAAGCTTTAAGTGATATTGACCAAGATGGATATATAACAGTTGCAGATGCTAGGCTTGCCCTTAGGTGTGCAGTGAATATGGAACCTTGTCCTATAATTGAATATAGTAATAACAAAGGCGATATAAATGGTGATGGAATAATAAACATCACTGATGCTCGACTTGTTTTAAAATTTGAAGATACTGTTGGTTTTGATAATTATATTGAAGTTAATAATTTTTCTAAAATAGGAAATAATTATAGTATTATTTTATCTGATAATAATTTTGCACGAATGGGAAAATTTGAAATAACTAACGAAGCCGGTATAAAGAATGTTTGTTATACTGACCCCTATCAAATTGATAGAACAATTCCTATTGTAGACATAACAACAAACGGTGGTTCATTTTTAACTGATACTTCTAATTCTTTTGAAGAAGAATCAATTAATTTACTAGCTTCTACAAAAAATAATTTATCAGGTGAAAGTTTTCAATGGAAAAAGAACGGTCAAAATATTGATGGAGCAACTTCTAATATTTTAACAATAACCGAATCAGGCACTTATAGTGCAGTATTAACAACTGGTTCAGGGATAGAAGTAGAATCATCTTCTTATAAATTTGTTAAAGAAGTACCAGAAATGCCTCTTGCTTGTCCTGTAATTTCAGCAAATAAACAAAAAACTACGTGGATAAATAGTGATGTAACTTTTAATTTTACTCATAATGATACATATACTTTTTGGGAATGGTATACAAGAACAAATTCTGATAATTATACACTACATACAAACAATGGTAAAGAAATAACTCAAAAATCTATAGCAGGAGATGGGATTAGGCAGGGAAAAATAGTGATTAAAAACTCAGCTGGTGAAACTAAGACTTGCTATACTGATGTTTATTATATTGATAAAACAGCTCCAACTTGTAGTGTATCAATATCAGGAACAAAGGGAACTAACGATTGGTATAAAGGTAATAGTATAACTTTTAATTTAAAATATGATGCAACGCCTTCTACAACAATAGCTCCTATAAGTGGTTATGGTCTAATAAATTCAACAACAGCTACTTATAATAGTGTTACTAGCAAAAAAATAACTACTTCTACAGAAGGAATTAAATATTATGGTTATATAAAAGATAAAGCTGGTAATATTGGTTCTTGTAATAGTGGGGCCAGTAATATAAAATTCGAAAATGCAGATAATGTTAAATTAAAAATAGTTGAATCAGTATGGAACAATTTAAAAAGTACTAGTAGTAATCTAAAGATTAAAAACAAATTACTTTTTCCAGGTAATAGTAGCTCTGTTTGGTTTAATAGTAGTTATGGTTTATCTTCTAGTTATAAAAATATAAGAACTAATTGGGATACTAAACAAAAGAAATTTACGGGTATAGTTAATAATACTGGACCAGTAACTACTAAATCTTCTTCAACTATTAACTATTATTCGAGATCATGTATGAATGTTTATGATACTCCGTGGGAAAGTGCTTTAAAAGTTGAAGGAGCAACATCTGGTATAAGTTCTAAATCTACATCAGCAGAAGGTAAATTATGTGATTGGGCTGGAAGTGATCAAAATAATATCAAATATGATTATAATAAATGTTCTTCTAGAACTTGTACAAATGAAGGAACAATAAATGGAAATGATGGGCAAAAATGGAATCATTATTTCTGTGCTGGTAATAATGTTGCTTATCGTAAATGGACGGTTACAACAAAAGCTGGTAATTCTGCTTCAGTTGCAACGTATGTGGAGTTTTTTGGCCAATGTGGATATGGAAATTAGGTGATAAATATGCAAAAGAAAAAAATAATAATATTAGTAATTTTAATAATAGGCTTATTTATTATTGGGATAGGTGTATATTTAACATTTAAAACAGAATTAAACGAATATTATTTTGGTAGTAAAAAAGATACTATAATAGTAGATAATCTGACAGCTTCTAATATTGAATTTACTAAAACGGATTATAAATTAGAATATGTTTTAACGTTTTCATTAACTAACAATAGTGAAAACAAAATAAATACCGATGATTATCAATTTAAAATAATTGATAAAAACAAAAAAATTATTACTATTATCCCGGGCAGTTCGTTTAGTAATTTACAATCTAATGAAAAAATATATTATAGTTTTGTAGTATCAAATAAGGCTCATAAATTAATAATAGAG
>JAAZHK010000024.1 GCA_012510745.1 Mycoplasmatota bacterium | reverse complement strand
TATAATTGGATAATGCATGATTATTAAGGAGAATAAAAATGGAAGATAAATCAAATATATATTTAATCCCTGCTAATGCTAAAAGAGGAAGTTTGATATTTAATGTATTTAGATCAATTGATTTAATAATCTTTGGCATTGGTTTCGCTATATCTATGATTTTAATTATGTTTGTACCAATGAATAATTTAGTAATTACCATTCTTGTTTTAAGTCCTGCTTTGATAACTGGTTTTTTGGTAATTCCTATTCCTAATTATCATAATGTACTTACTGTTTTACTTAGTATTATTAGATATATTCAAGGTCAAAAAATATATAAATGGAAAGGTTGGTGTATTTATGAAGAAGACTAGTGTGATTAATACTACAGATGCTTTTGCACCTATTAAGTCAATAACTAATGGGGCAATATTACTTAATAACAATATTAAAGTAACAGGAGTTAAAATAACTCCTAGAAATATTTTTATTCTTGATCAACAATCTCAAGATAATATTATTCTTCAATTACGAACATTCTATGATTCAATAGATTATGAATTCTGGATTATTATTGCTGATCGACCAGTTGATATAAACGTATACATATCACAATTGCAAGTTCATTATAATGAAATACAAGATGTTAAAAAACGTAAATTAATTATTGACGACTTAAATAAAGCTCAAATGTTTATTAATGAAAATGTAGTTGATACTGAATACTATTTATTATTTAAAGAAAAAAATGAAGAAGTACTCCAGCGGAAACTAAGAGGTTTAATAACAGGATTAGCAACTTGTGGGTTAACTGCTGCTCAAACTTCTAACGATGATTTAAGAGTAGTCCTTGATAATTTCTTAAATGGTGGTAAAAGCTTTAATGTAGGGACGGTGAAACCATTATGAATGTAAAAAGAGAAATAGCCCCTAAGGGTTTACAATTTTTTCCAGGTAGTTTTATTATCAGCGATAAATATTGTACTATATTAACTGCAATATCTCTTCCTAAATATATAGCACCAGGTTATTTATCTAATTTAACAAGTATTTCCGGTGTAAAGGTTGTTATTAAACATATCCCTGTTCCTACATCATCAGTTACTAAAATGTTAAATAAAGAACTTACCGATTTAAAATTTAAATATCAAGAAGAACGAGATAAGACTATCCAAGAGAGAATTCGTCAAGATTATGAATCTTTAGAACAGTTTACTCAACAAGTAGTTGCTTCTCAATCAAGAGTTTTTGATTTTCAACTACACTTAGTCTTAATGGCCGATTCTAAAGAGGAGTTTGATTCTAAAAAATTACAAGTTAAAAACTTTTTAGCTTCTTTAAATATGTTTGCAATGACTTTACAATTTGAACAAGAGACGATTTTAAAATCTATTATTCCGATATTCCCTAAACAAGCTATAGAAACAAGAATTGGTACACCTATTCCTTCGGCAACAATTGCTGCAATGTATCCTTTTATTTTTGATAGTATTAAAGATCCGGGACTATCAACAATATTTGGAGTTGATTTTTCTGGAGGAGTAATTTTATTTAATCAGTTTTTATATCAAATAAAAAAAGAGTTTAATCGTATTAATGCTAACATGATTATTTTAGGTACATCTGGTTCTGGTAAATCAACAGCAGCTAAACTGTTACTTAGATCACATATAAGAAATAATTATAAAATTGTAGCTATTGATCCAGAAGGTGAATTAGAAGAAATGGTTACAGAATATAATGGCGATTTTATTGATTTAGGTAAAGGTGGCGAATTTGGAATGATTAATCCTCTTGAAGTAGTTCCAGATTATGATGATGAAGAACTACAAAAAGGATTAGGTTATACAGCATTAACGAAAACTTTACAGCAATTAAAAGCTTTTATTAAATATTATGATCCTAGTATTGAAGAAGATGTTTTAACTTTATATACCGAAATGATTTTAGAAACTTATAAACGTTTTGGAATTGATTATGTGACTGATTTTTCTAATTTGACAAGTGCTCAATATCCTATTTTTAGTGATGTTTATAATACAGTGAGAAGTAAACTTACTTCAATGACTGATAAAACTCACGAACGAGCTATAATGGAAAGACTAGAATTAAAACTAAGACCTCTAGTTAATGAATTGAGATATTATTTTAACGGTCATACTACTATTCAAATTAATAGCGAAATTATTGTTTTCAATATTCGTGAGGTTATGAATGCGGATGTTAATGTTCGTAATGCTCTGTTTTTTAATATTTTAAAATATGCTTGGGGATTATGCTTGGATGTAAATATTAATACTATTTTAATGGTGGATGAAGCTCACGTATTATTAAGTTCAACCAATATTATTGGAGCAGACTTTTTATCTCAAATCCAGAGAAGATCTAGAAAATATAATACAGGTACGATAATTATAACTCAACAACCAAGTGATTTTTCTGATTCAGCTGTTATAACTCAAGGTAAAGCTATATTTGATAATGCTTCTTATTATTTAGCTATGGGGCTTAAAAAGCAAGCAGTTGAAGACTTATCAATGTTAATAGATTTAAATGATAATGAAAAAGAAAGTATTAAACGTTACGGTCAAGGAGAAGCGTTATTTGTTTGTGGTGGTCGTAGAATGCAAATAAGAGTAATTGTTACTGATGAAGAATTGGAATCATTTGGTAGTCGTGGAGGATTATAAAAACAAGTAGGTGGTGTTTTAGATGGCTGATGGTAATAATATAAAAAATCAAACACAAAATAAAAATCAAACACAAAACATAAATCAATTAAACAAACAAAGTCCTAATCAGGGACGTTTTTCTAATTTAGCTCAAAAAGCAGGATCAGGATATTTACAAAGTAAAGGTGTACCTAAAGGAATGGCAGATAAAGCTTCGGCTAATTTTCTTAAAAGACATCAAAGTCCTATTGGAAAAATAGGTGGAGCTATAGGAGCAAGATTACAAGGTAAAGCTAATGTTGATGCTAATGTTCCAATTGAGGAACAAAGTACGTTTGAAGGAAGTGTTGATTTTTTTAAAAAAGTTTTACATTGGTTAAAAGATCCTATGGTATTGTTTCCTGTTTTATTTTTAATTCTTGCACTTGTTTTAATTATTATAATTATTGTTTTAGTAATGATTTTTGAAGGCGGTAATTTTGATAGCGATACTAATGTTTCTGGATATAGTAGTATTACGGGAGGAAGTTATTGTACTAATATAACTATTAAGGGTACAAACCTTACATATCCTTTAGAAGAATATGTTGCAAGAGTGGTTTCTCAAGAAATAGTTGGAACAGCACTTAACGAAGGAATAAAAGCTCAAGCTATATTAGCTAGAACTTTTGTATTAAATAGAACTTCTGGTGAAGATGGAAAATGTGAAATTGCTAACTCAGAAAATTTACAAACATTAAGTATAAAACCTTTGGATGATGACGTTGTTAAAAAAGTATCTGAAACAGAAGGGTTAGTATTAACTTATAATGGAAAATTAACTAAAGCGTTTTACGCTTCTTACCCTGGTGGTGGTTCTTATGATTGGGATGCTGGTCCTTGTGGTTCTGTAGAATGCCAAAATGGAATATGTACAACAAAACTTTATAAATACCCTTCTCAAGATCCTTGGGATTTTATCATGCCATCATCTTTTGATGGTAAAAATTATGATTTAACAAATCAAAAAGG
>JAAZHK010000023.1 GCA_012510745.1 Mycoplasmatota bacterium | reverse complement strand
TTGTGATTATCGTGAATCGACTTGTACTTTTTACATAAATCATTTATCAATACCAGAAACATTTGATGCTTCTTGGGCAGGATCTTATGCTAGAAAATATATTTTAAATGGAAATGGTGGGTATACTTGTATAGAGAATTGTAATTAATAAAAGATTAAAGTTATACTTAGTTATAACTTTTTTTATGTCTTAAAATATGTTAAAATATACATTAACGGGAGATTATTATGAAAAAATTATATTATTTATTTGGTCTATCTTTTATATGGATTATATTAGATCAATTGAGTAAATATTTTATTACTATTAAAATGGATTTATATCAAAGTATTAATATTATTGAGCCTTATATTAAAATAACTTATATTTATAATAAAGGTGCTGCTTGGGGAATTTTAAATAATCAATTATATATTATTAGTCTTATTGGTATTTTAGTTTTAATATATATAATTAAGTATTTATATAAAATAAAAGATCAACTTACTATACCTCTTGTAATAGCGTTTTCATTTTTATTAGGAGGCTTGATAGGTAATTTAATTGACCGCCTTTTTTTAGGTTATGTTATTGATTTTATTGATATTTTAATTTTTAATTATAATTATCCAGTATTTAATTTAGCAGATTGTTTTATTGTGATTGGTACTATATTAATTATTATTATATTTATAAGGAGTGATACTAATGAACGTTATAGTAAAAGAAGAAACTAAAAAAAGAATAGATCTTTTTCTTAGTGAACAATTACCAAATTTATCTAGAAGTAAAATACAAAAACTAATTAAAGAAAAACAAATATTAGTAAATAATAATCCTATAATTGTTAATTATAAAATTAATTTTAATGATAATATATTTATACCTGAAATTACTTCTGAGGAAAAGATCTTAATTAAAGAAGATATTCCTTTAGACATTATTTATGAAGATCAATATTTATTAATAATTAATAAAAAAAGTGGTATGGTAGTTCATCCTGCCCCAGGTAATTATTCTGGTACTTTAGTAAATGCATTGTTATCTAAAGTCAGTGATTTATCAACTGATGATCTTCGCCCAGGAATAGTTCATCGTTTAGATAAGGATACATCAGGCTTAATGTTAGTAGCAAAAAATGATTCAGTATATAAGAAACTAAGTAAAATGATTAAAAAGAAGGAAGTCGAACGTTTATATTTAGCACTTGTTGAAGGAGTTATAAATCATGAAACAGGTACGATTGATGCTCCAATTGGAAGAAGCCTTAATAATCGTTTAAAAATGGATGTAACTGCTATTAATAGTAAAGATGCCATTACTCATTTTAAAGTATTGGAAAGATTTAAAGATAAATCTTTAATAGAGTGTCAATTAGTAACTGGAAGAACTCATCAAATAAGGGTTCATTTAGCTTATATAGGTCATCCTGTAGTAGGAGATCCTTTATACGGAAAAAGCAAAAAAAAGACTGATTTTAATCAGCTTCTACACTCTTATAAAATTAAATTAAATCATCCTATAACCAATCAATTATTAGCTTATACAATACCATTACCAATGGAATTTCAAAAAGAATTAGATCAATTACATTAATAATTTAATAAATAGATATTTAAAGATAAGAAAGCTGCAAACAGATTCCACATAATATAAGGAATTAATAGTTTGCCGCTTTTTTCATTTATTGATGCTGATTCTACATATAAAAATAAACTAGTAATAAAAATCGCTGTTGCAATAATAAATCCAAGAAAAGGACTTTTTAATCCAAAAAATAAAGGGATAAATAATTGATTTAAGATATAATTAATTATTAGAGCTTGTTTATAATTTTTAGATAAACTTTTAATTGATATTTTTTCCATAATATAATAAATAGACAAAGCTATCAAAAAATATAAAATCGGCCATATTATTTTAAAGATAATACTTGGTGGTGCAAAAAAAGGTAGTTCAATTTCATTATAAAAACTATTATTAATAAAAATAGAACCAATAAACCACGGTAAAAAAACAATTATAAAGTTAAAGATTTTTTTCATTATACACCTCCTTATATATTATGATGAAAAACTAAAGATATGTTTTTAATTTACTTACAAATGATTTTATATTATAATATTAGTGTAGCTGAAAGAGGTGTAAATTATGCAAGAAAAATTAGATCGTAAAAATGAGATTGTTATGAAACTTTTACATTATTTTATTACTGAAAAAGAATATAATCCTATTGTTTTACAAGGAGCAGAAGATGAAATATGGTTAGAAAACATCAATTCAGACTATAAAATTATTAGAATAGTGTCTAATCATATCCATAACAAAGAACAATTAGAATTTGATTTATTTAAAACTAAAAGTGTTGTTAAGAAAATAAAGAAAAAATTAATGACTTTTAACATTCCAGTTTTAAGTATTTTTACCGATTTAGAAGACAATAAAATAATTGAAGAAATAAAAGATATGGATTGTATTTATTTATATGATGAAAAAGACTTAAATAAATATAGTTTTATTTATAAATATTTTCCTGATATTAATCAAAAATTAAAATTTAAAGAAGATGGAACACAGTTATTTGTTAAAATAACTAAAGATATTAATAAATTTAATAAAAAGAATGCTACAGAAGCAGAGGACTTATTTAAACCTAAAAAACCTTATATAACTTATGCTTTAATTATTTTTAATATTTTAATATATCTATTAATGATTTTATTTAATCGTTATGATGAAATAATCAGTGTTTTTGCAACTTGGCGAATTGGTTTTATAGCAGGCGAATACTATCGAATAATTACAGGAGTTTTTCTTCATGGAGGAGTTATTCATTTATTATTTAATTCTTATGCTTTATATGTCGTAGGAGGTCAAATAGAATCCTTTTATGGAAAATCAAAATTTCTTATTATTTATATTGGTAGTGCAATAATGGCGTCTTTATTATCAATGACTCTAGGTACTTATGCTAGTGTAGGATCTAGCGGAGCTATTTTTGGTTTAATGGGAAGTTTGTTATATTTTGGTTATTATTATCGTTTATATTTAGGTACAGTTATTAAAAGCCAAATTTTGCCACTAATTATTTTTAATCTTATTTTTGGTTTTATAACTCCTGGAATTGACAATGCTGCTCACATTGGTGGTTTAATTGGTGGTATACTTGTTTCTTCGATATTAGGAGTCAAAAACAAAGAATCGAAAAATGATCGTACAAATGGGATAATTATTACATTTATTCTTGTTAGTTTTTTATTGTATATGATTTTAATTCAGGCTTCATAAATATTGTAAAATGACTAAAAAAATGCTAATATATATATGAGGTGGTTTATATGAGTGGAAATACAACCGGTTTATATACTGTTGAAGAATTTGATGACTTATTAGTTCATCAAACTTTAGATGATGTTTTCCAAGCTTTAGAAGAAAGAGGCTATAATCCTATTAATCAAATGGTTGGTTATTTGATGAGTGGTGATCCGGGATATATATCTAGCTATAAAGGAGCTCGTAATAAAATTATGAGACTAGATCGTAACGTGATAGCTGAAGTATTACTAAAGAATTATATTGCTACTAAATGAAATATTTAGGATTAGATTTAGGAACCAAAACATTAGGTATTGCTATGTCGGATAAAACAGGAACAATTGCCACTTCTTATAAAGTTCTAAAACATAATGATAATTATCAAATATTAATAAATCAATTAAAAGATATTATTAATGATTATAAGATCGATATTATTGTTTTAGGTTTTCCTAAAAATATGGATAATACAATTGGCCCTAGAGCTTTAAAAACAATTAAATTTAAAGAATTAATAGAAATGAAACTTAATATTAAAGTTCTTTTACAAGATGAGAGATTAACTACTAAACAAGCTCAAGATACTTTAATTTTATATGATATTTCTAGAAAAAAACGTAAGGGTATTGTTGATAAATTAGCAGCGACTATTATTTTACAATCGTTTTTAGATACAAGAAAGGAATAAATAATGAAAAAAAACACTTTAATTTTAATGGATAGTGAAGGTAATCAGTTAGTATGTGATATTTTATTTACTTTTGAAAGTGAAGAAACAAAAAAGAAGTATATTGTTTATACTGATAATTCTAATGATGAATCAGGAAATGTTCAAGTATATGCTGCAACTTATGAAGAAGATGGTGATGAAGGTGGAGATTCTAAAGTTAATATTGATGGTAATATGAAAAAAATGAAATTATCAGAAATAACAAGTGAAAAAGAATGGAAAATAATTGAAACTATTTTAGGTACTTTGCAAGACGAAATAAAAAAGAAAAATAATAGCGAGCAATAGCTCGTTTATTATTGGAAGGATGTTAATTAATGCAGTACAAAAATAAAATACTATTTCTAATAGGTTTACTGGGAATAGTGACAATTATTTTAATAATTGTTTTAACTACTTTATATGGTCCGATGACTACAAATTCAAATGAAGTAGAAGTAGTAATCCCACCTGGAACATCAATAAAAGAAATAGGTGCTATTTTAGAAGAAGCTAATGTTATTAGAAGTAAAAATCTTTTTTATATATACGTTAAATTATATAATGTAGGTTATTTAGGTTCATCTAATTATATTCTTAATACTAATATGAGTGTTAAAGAAATAATCAATACTCTTAAGATAGAAAATAATAACCCTAATCAAATTGTGATTACCTTTAAAGAAGGTATTGATATCGATGAATTCATTAATCTCGTTGTATCTAAAACTAATAATAACAATAATACGGTAAAAACCAAATTAAAAGATAAAAGTTTCTTAAATAGTTTGATAGATAAATATTGGTTTATTACTAAAGATATATTAAATGAAGATCTATATCACCCCTTAGAAGGTTATTTATATCCGAATACTTACTTTTTTCATAATAAAGATGTTGAAGTTGAAACTATTATTATTAAAATGTTAGATGCTTTTGAAAGAGATTTAAAACCTTTAAAAAAAGAAATGTTGAAAAGTGATTATTCTGCTTTTGAAATTATTACCTTAGCGTCTATAATTGAATTAGAAGGAGCAAAAACCGAAGATCGACTTAATATTGCCAATGTTTTTTACAATCGTTTAAATAAAAGAATGAACTTAGGTAGTGATGTTACTAGTTATTACGGCGTATCAGTTAAAATTCAAGAAAGAGATTTAACAGTTGAAGAGTTTAATGATGATAACCCTTATAATACAAGATTAGCTAATATGCAAGGCAAATTACCTGTGGGACCTATTTGTAATCCTAGTAAAGATTCAATCATCGCAACAATTAGACCTAAAAAAAATAATTATTATTATTTTGTTGCTGATAAAAGAAAGAAAATTTATTTTTCAGAAACTTTAAAAGAACATGAAGAAATAATAAAGACCATTAAAAATAAAGGAGACTGGATAACGTGGTAGAAAGTATAACGAAAGATATAAGAGAACTTAAAAAATATGCTTTAGATAATAAAGTTCCAATTATGTTAGATGAAAGCATGGATTTTATGATTGATTTTATAACTCGTAATAATCTTAATAAAGTATTAGAAATAGGAAGTGGAATTGGTTATTCATCTATTATGATGGCATTAGCTAATCCAAATTTAAAAATTGTAACAATAGAAAAAGACGAAGCTAGATATTTAGAGGCTATTAAAAATATTAAAAAATTTGATCTAGAGAATCGTATCACTTTAATATATAAAGATGCATTAGAAACTAAAATAGAAGATAAATTTGATTTACTTTTTATTGATGCTGCCAAAGCAAAAAATAAAGATTTCTTTAATCGTTTTGAGAAAAATATAACAGAAGGAAAATATATTATTACTGATAATATATCTTTCCATGGTTATGTTGATAAAGATGATAATGAAATAGAAAGTAAAGATTTAAGAAATTTAGTTATTAAAATAAAAGATTATATTAATTTTTTAGAAGAACATGATCAATACACAACCAGATTTTATAAAATAGGTGATGGTCTATCAATTAGTCAAAAGAAGTAGGTGTGTAATGGAACTAATAATAAGCCCAACTTCCCGAAAACAAATACTAAAATATGCACAAGAGGGTTTTACAACCTTTCTTTTTGGCTTAAAAGACTTTTCAGTTCATCAAAGCATATATTTGTCAATAAAACAAATAAATAGTTTAAAGAAACAATATCCTAATATAAAAATATTTATTAGTATAAATAAAATGATTTTTAACAAAGATATTAATAAATTGAAAAAAACTTTAAGAAAATTAGATGCTTTATCAATAGAAGGTCTTTTGTTTTATGATTTATCTTTAATTCAATTAACTAAAGAATTAAATTTATCTTTTAATTTAGTATGGAATCAAACTCATATGGTTACTAATGATAAAACTTGTGAATATTATTATGAACAAGGGATTAAATATGCATATTTATCAAATGAAATTACTTTAGAAGAGATTTTAAGTATTAAAACAAGTTCTAAAATTAATATTATAATGAATGGTTTTGGTT
>JAAZHK010000108.1 GCA_012510745.1 Mycoplasmatota bacterium | reverse complement strand
TCAGTTACCTATTGCAGAAGAATTTATAAAACTTGGAATTGATTATACATTTGTTGCGACAACCCCAATAGAAGAAGAGAGAATAAAACTTGGTTATGAAGATATGAATAAGAAATATCCTTTTGTTTTAAGAGCATATGAAAGTCCCCAAAGCGAGCAAAAAGCTTTGGAATTATGTGTAGAATCAGATGTAATAATCTTAGGTTCTGCTCCAGAAATATATCTACAAGAAAGACTAAAACATAATAAAATTACTTTTAGATATTCAGAAAGATGTTTAAAACAAGGGCTATGGCGTTTATTAGACCCAAGATTATTGTTAAATATGTATAAAAATAACTATAAGTTTAGACAATACCCCTTTTATTTGTTGGCAGCTAGTGCATATGCTTCTTGGGATTTTAAAGTATATGGGTCATTTGTAAATAAAAGTTATAAATGGGGGTATTTTCCCCAAAAAATTGATTATGATATAAATAAATTAATTAATCAAAAAAGAAAAAACCAAAAATTATCTCTTCTTTGGTGTGGCAGATTAATTGATTGGAAACATCCAGAAAAAGCTATATATATAGCCGAAAAATTAAAACAAGACGGTTTCAAATTTGAAATGATTTTAATTGGAACAGGTCCACTTAAAGAATTATTGGAAAATCTAATTAAAAGTAAAGACTTGAAAGACTATGTGAAACTTGTTGGAGCAATTCCAGCCTCAAATGTTAGAAAATATATGGAAGATGCAAATATATATTTATTTACCTCTGATTACAATGAAGGATGGGGAGCTGTTTTAAACGAATCTATGAATAGTGCTTGTGCAGTAGTGGCCAGTCATGCTATAGGTTCAGTACCGTTTTTAATTAAACACAATACTAATGGACTTATTTATAAAAATAATGATATAAACTCATTGTATAAAAATGTTAAAAAGTTATTTTCAAATCAAAAATACAGAGAAAAGATATCTATCAATGCATATAATACGATTTCAGAAACTTGGAATGCTTCAAAAGCGGCGAAGAACTTTTTAACTTTAGTTAAAATACTTGAAACTAAACAAAAAAACAACTTTAAAAATGAGCCTTGCGCAAAAGCTATGCCAATTAAACAAAATAGAATGTATGGGTTGATTGTTAATGATAAATAATTTAAAAAATAAAATAACCCATTCTTTGACTATGAAAAATTCTATATGGATGATAATAGCAAATATTATTCAAATGATAATAGCCCTTTTTATAAATAGAACAGTAGCTGAGTATCTTGATGTTGAAAATTATGGGATAATTAATTATGGAATTTCTTTTGTAGCCTTTTTTACTAGCTTATGCACATTGGGCTTTAATTCGATATTAATTAAAGAATTAATAAATAATAAAAATAAAAATGGCAAAATAATTGGTACTTCAGTCACATTGCGTCTTATTTCTAGTTTAATATCAATAATATTAATTTATATTATAATCTTTCTTTTAAAAGAAAATAATAAAGAAATTGTTTTTTGTGCTTTATTACAATCGTTGGCTTTATTTTTTGATGCATTTACTATTATCGGTTTGTGGTATCAAGCTAATTTAAAATCAAAATATGTTGCCATAACAGGTTTAGTTTCATATATAGTTGTTGCGATATATAAACTTACTTTAGTGTATAATAAGAAATCAATATATTGGTTTGCATTTTCAAATTCGCTAACCTCTATTGTTATAGGAACAATATTAATATTTTTATATTTTAAACATAAAGGACAAAAATTTTCATTTTCACTAGAAACCGGTAAAAACCTTCTTAAAAATAGTTATCATTTTATACTTTCTGGTCTGATGATAGCAATATATGCTCAGATCGATAAAATTATGATTGGGAGTATATTAGAAAATATATCTGCTGTTGGTCTTTACTCAGTTGCAACTACAATTATTACTTTATGGTCTTTTGTTCCTAATTCAATTGTTACAGCATTTAATCCCACTATAGTATTTGCTAAAAATGAATCTAAAGAAAAGTATATTCGTAGGTTGAAACAATTATATTCAATAATAATATGGCTTAGTATTGCTTATGCTCTATTCATAACCATTTTTTCAAAACAAATAATTGGAATATTATATGGAAGCAAATATTTAGGAGCCACTACTGCCTTAAATATATCAATATGGGGAGTATCATTTTCCTTTATTGGTGTTGTAAGAGAAATATGGTTAGTTAACAATAATATACAGAAATATTCCAAATGGTTTGCCATTTTAGGTGCATTGGCTAATATAATTTTAAATATATTCATGATTCCTACTTTTGTAATAGTAGGGGCTGCAATAGCAACATTTATAACTCAATTATTAACCGGTTTAATTGCTAATTTATTTTTTAAAGAAACACGTGTTAATTTCAAATATATAATAGAGGCTATGTTAT
>JAAZHK010000107.1 GCA_012510745.1 Mycoplasmatota bacterium | reverse complement strand
GTAACTCCAGTTGGTTTTGATTGGGGTAAGGCTGTACAAAATACAATAAAAATAACTTTAACTCCAGATGGAATATTACCAGATAATGTAACATCACCAAAATTTACGGTATCAAAATACCAAATAAGTTATGTAAAAGAAGGAAGTAATAATTGGAGTGAATACAAAGATATAACATGTTCAATTAATAGTAATAATAAGTGTAATAATGGACAATTCGATATTTCTAAATTAGAAAGTGGAGTTTATAAATTAAAATTTAGGTTTATTGATACTAAAAACAATATTAGTTTAGAAACTAATAATGAAGCATATAAAATAATAGTAAAACCACTTACTTGTCCAATAATAACAGCAAACAAAGAAAAAGAGAAATGGACTAATCAAACAGTTACACTAAATTTACAACATAATGATTCATATACTTCTTGGGAATGGTATACTAACAATTCAACTGGAGGATGGGAAAATTGGGGAATAAATAAGACTGAAACAAGTAAAGATCTTATAGCTGAAGGAGAACGCCAAGGTAAAATAGTGATTAAAAACTCAGCTGGTGAAACAAAAGAATGTTTAACTAACATTTATTATATAGATAAAACCGCACCAATTTGTACGAAAGTAGCTAAAAAAATAGATTCAAATGGAAAAGATTATACTAATAAAACTTGGATTAATGAAAATGTTTATACATCAGCCACTTGTTCAGATTCATTAAGTAGATGTCGTAGTAATAACGTAAAAAGTGTAACAACAAAGGGAAAGACTAACAATGTAACTGATCAATTTGAATCTAGTTGGACAGTTAAAGCAGAGGGAAAATCTACGGTAACATGGTCAGTTTATGATGCTGCGGGTAACAAAGGAACATGTAGTGTGATAGAGCCTTATATAGATAAAACACCGCCTATTATATATTATCGTTATATAAAAGATGCTTGTTTTAAAAGTAGTGCAAATAATAATATAAGTAGTACAATGATTTATTTAGTAGTAGATCCAAAAACCAAGGCTAATGATGTTTCTGGAGTAAATTTGTATGCTTCAAAACACTGTTATAAAGATCTTAGTCAATCACTAATCCAATCATGTAAATATCAAAAACTTGAAGCTAGAGACTGGGCTATAAGAACAGTAAGCCCATCTTTTAAAGAAGAAGTAGAAGGACATTATAATTTTTGGACTGAAAAGGAAATAGTTTATTTTATAATGAAAGCAACAGATAATGCTGGTAATGAAGTAATATCATCTCTAATAAATCCAATAGAATTTACTACCAGTAATAATTGTACTGTTGATCAATGGAACAGTCGATCTTATGATGATGTTATAAAAGATGCTAAACAAGCAGGTTTTTATCCAGTTACTATCTCTAACTATGGAAGTTATATAAAATAATTAAATTAAAATTTGATAAAAAGGGTAATATCAAAAGAGTTATTATTGATATTACCTTTTAATTAATGGAGGGTTAATATGATAAAAAAACAAAAAGGAACATATGATTTATATGGTAGTGATGCTAAAAAATGGTTAGTTATTACTAATTTAATTGATACAATTGCTGAAAAATATAATTATGATTTTATTCGTACACCTATTTTTGAAGCTAGCGAATTATTTCATCGTGGTTTAGGAGAAAATACTGATATAGTTAGTAAAGAAACTTATGATTTTAAAGATCGTAGTCAACGAATGATTACACTTCGTCCTGAGGGCACAGCCGGAATCGTAAGAAGTTATATTGAAAATAAAATGTACGGAGATGCTAACCAACCTAAAAAGTTATATTATTATGGACCAATGTTTCGTTATGAAAGACCTCAATCAGGTCGTAATAGAGAATTTTATCAATTTGGTTTTGAAGTTTTGGGAAGTGATGATCCTATGATTGATGCAGAAGTGATTTCTTTAGCTGTTAACATAATTAAATTAAGTGGTTTAGAAAAAATTAAAGTTAATATTAATTCTTTAGGCGATAAGCAAACAAGAGATATTTATCGTAATGAAATAACCAATTATTTTAAACCTTATATTAATGACTTGTGTGATGATTGTAAAATTAGATTAGAAAAAAACCCTCTTCGTATATTAGATTGTAAAGTCGATCATGAATTAGAAATAATGAAAAAGGCACCTAAAATTATTAATTATTTAACTCAAGATTCAAAAACAAGATTTGAATTAGTGCAAAAATATTTAAAGATTTTAAATATTGATTTTGAAGTAAATTCTAATATTGTTAGAGGATTGGATTATTATAATCATACTGTTTTTGAAATAGAAGTTAAACTTCCAGATGTAGGTGCACAAAACGTTATATGTGGCGGAGGAAGATATAATAATCTAGTTATTGAGTTAGGAGGACCCGAAACTCCTTGTATAGGATTTGCTTTTGGTTTTGATAGATTTCTGTTAATGTTAGAACAATCAGAAATAAAATTACCTATTAATCAACAAATTGATGCTTATATTATGTATGTTAATGAAGAAGAGAAAAGTTCAGCAATTGCTATTGCTCAGGATTTAAGAATGGCAGGTTTAAAAATCGACCTAGAAACAATGAACCGAAATTTAAAAAGTCAATTTAAGCAAGCAGATCGTTTAAATAGTAAATTATTAATTATTTTAAATAGTGAAGATTTAAAAAACGGTAATGTTCAAATAAAAAATAATATTACTAAGAAGGAAGAATTAGTAGAACTTAATTATTTATTACATTATTTAGAGGAACAACTAAATGATATTGAAGAACAGAGTTGTTGTGATAATGATTGTAATTGTGATATTCACGATTTTGAACAAGAATAGTTAAAATTATTCTTGTTCATTTATTTTACTTATTACTAAAGAAAAATTAGCACATCTATTAAATAACAAAACCCTAATTCAGTTGATATTGAATTAGGGTTTTAAATCTTTTTATTTAATTTTATTCTATCGACTTATTAATTTTTATTATTGTAATTCTTTTTCTATTAAGTCTTCTATTGTGCTTATTAATTGCTCATATTTTATTGTTGCTGATTGAGAATTAATCGTGCTAGTAATAACTAAAATCTTATTGTTAGAATTTGATTCTTTTATATATTTTGTTTCTTGAACATTGTTATTATCTGAAAATGAATAAATTCTAAAATTGTTATTTCGTAGCAAAGTTTCGTATTCCTTATGGACGTTATCAGAATAATTGGTTCTCATATAATAAATATTTAAACAAGTTTCACCGCATGGAGTTTCATTTTGAACTGGTATATTAGGATAAATACCATATAAAGTTGTAATTTTATCGTTATTAAAAATTACTTGATTAGTAAATTTGGGTTTGCTATTATATACAAAGAATATAACTACACCAGCTATAATAATAATTATCGCTAAAACAATTAAAACAATAGTTATAATATTAGTTTTCTTTTTTGGTGTTTCTTCATAATAATTTTCATCACCACTTTGATTAGTATTTATATTATTTACAGCTACTGGGTTTTGAAAAGCTGTTTGGCAAATTAAACATTTTGTAGAACCTTCAGTATTATTAAAACCACAGTTTGGACACACCATATAACCAACTCCTATATTAACAATTATATATTATATAATATTAAAAATCAACTCTTTATTATATTTTGTATAATTGATTTTTTTATACATATTTGACATAATTATGTCAATATTTCTGGCATTTATGTTTAATATATTATATAATTAAAGTGGTGATAAAATGGGAGATATTGTTAATGTTGATTTTATTAACGGTGAGATAGTAGAAAAATCATCTTCTACAAATTTGATATTAAATAAAAGAAATCCACTTTTAAAAGGAGTAGCGGTTGTTCTATCGACTATAACGGCTTTATCTGTTTATGCTCAATTTAAAGGTAATAAGCCGGAAACTGAAAAATCGATTACTACTAGTATTAGTACTGTAGAAAAATACAATCCACATTATAAATTTGATAGTATTAGTGTGGTTTTAGTATCTGGAGATCAAAAATATAATGATATTGTTGATGAAATGAATATGATTTTAAATGAATATGGAATCTCTTCACAAGCAACATATAGTTATGAAAATGCTTTAAAAGAAGCAAAAGAACAAGATGAAAATTCTAAAGAAATATTAGTAATTGGAATAGGTGGTTATGAGAATAATGCTGATCGACCAATTGTTTTAGGTTCGTTAAATGATGCTGTAAAGAATGAAAACCACAACTATAATTCTTCATCTCTTGCTTTATGTTTAGCAACTAATGCTAATGCACCGGTTTATAGTGGATATTATAGCGCTAGAACAGGTCAAAGAGCAGAAACCATTATAGAAAGTACTTTTAAAAACAAAGAGTTTAATAACACTGTTAAAACAGCTTCAATAGCTATACCTAATCATCAAGAATATTTAGGTGGTTATGTTAATACAGTTGTTGGTGGAATAATTAAATATTCAGGATTAACATTGTTAGAACGTCAAGATAATTATTTTTCTCTTGCTGGAAATTCAAATATTAAAAGCAGATCTAAACAATTTGGCACTAATAACATAGCAGGAGACTACTATGATACAGTATATATAGGATCTGATAAGCTATTAAATAATTTACAACAACCGATTGATTTTGATAAATTAGAAAAACCTAAGACTATAAATTAAAAGAGTAAATTCATTTACTCTTTTATTATTTTTAAATATAATGATATAATTAAATAACTAGGAGTTGATTTTATGAAACAGCAAAATATACGTAATTTTTCTATTATAGCCCATATTGATCATGGTAAAAGTACTCTAGCTGATCGGATTATAGAAAAGACTGACTCGATTAGTCATAGAGAGATGCGTGAACAATTATTAGATAATATGGATATTGAAAGAGAAAGAGGCATTACCATTAAACTTAATGCTGTTAATTTAAAATACCGTTACCAAGGAGAAGATTATTATTTAAATCTTATTGATACCCCGGGGCACGTTGATTTTTCTTATGAAGTATCTAGAAGTTTAGCAGCTTGTGAAGGTGCTATTTTGGTAGTTGATGCAACACAAGGCATAGAAGCTCAAACATTAGCTAACTTTTATTTAGCTTTGAATAATAATTTAACTATAATTCCAATAATTAATAAAATAGATTTACCTAATGCAGATGTTAATAAAGTCAAAAAAGAACTTGTAGAAGAAATTGGTTTTGATGAAGATGAAATTATTTTAACTAGTGCTAAAACAGGGGAGGGAATCGAATTTTTATTGACTAGTATTATTGAAAGAATTAAAGCCCCAACTGGTGATAATAAAGCTAAATTACAAGGATTAATTTTTGATAGTTATTTTGATTCTTACCGTGGGGTTATTATTTCAGTGTGTATTAAAAATGGGATTTTAAAAAAAGGAGATATCATTAAAACTATGGCAACTGGTTCTAGTTATGAAGTATTAGAACTAGGTATTAATAATCCTAAACACACACCTAAAGAGCAACTTATTACTGGTGAGGTTGGTTATGTATCAGCTGCTATAAAGTCGCTTGAAGATATTCAAGTAGGAGATACTATTACTATTAAAAATGATGAAGCTATTAATTCTTTACCGGGTTATCAAGCTATGAAATCAATGGTATTTTGTGGATTATATCCAATCGAATCAAATAAGTATGATGATTTAAAAGAAGCTATTGGTAAATTAAAATTAAATGATGCTTCTCTTTCATATGAACCAGAAACTTCCAAAGCTTTAGGGTTTGGTTTTCGTTGTGGATTTTTAGGTTTATTACATATGGAAATTACCATTGAAAGAATAAAAAGAGAATTTAAAATTGATTTAATTGCAACTAGTCCCTCAGTTATTTATGAAGTTGTTTTAACCGATAATTCTTTAATAACGGTAGAGACTCCGACTAAATTACCAGAAAGGACTAAAATACATGAAATTAAAGAACCTTTTATAAAAGCAAATATTTATACTCCTGCTGAATATATTGGTTCTATAATGGAAATCTGTCAAAATAAAAGAGGTTTTTATTTAAATATGAATTATTTAAGTAAAACTAGAGTTAATATTCAATATAAATTACCTCTTGCTGAAATTGTTTACGATTTTTTTGATAAATTGAAATCTGCTACTAAAGGTTATGCTTCTTTTGATTATGAAATGATTGGTTATGAACCAAGTAATTTAGTTAAAATGGATATCTTATTAAACGGAGAAGTAGTTGATGCTTTAAGTGTTATAGTGCATAAAGATTTTGCCTATAAAAGAGGTAAAGCTGTTGTTGAAGTTTTAAAAAGTATTATTCCTAGGCAAATGTTTGAAGTTCCTATTCAAGCTTCTATCGGTTCTTCCATTATTGCTAGATCAGATATTAAGGCAATGCGTAAAAATGTTTTGGCTAAATGTTATGGTGGGGATGTATCTAGAAAGAAAAAGTTATTAGAAAAACAAAAGGAAGGTAAAAAGAAGATGAAAAGAATAGGTAATATTGAAATACCCCAAGAAGCTTTCTTATCTATTTTAAAAGTTGATAATGATTAAAAGTATTTATATTCATATTCCTTTTTGTTCTCAAATATGTAGTTATTGTAATTTTCCTAAAATGTATTATTATGAAGATTTAACTTCTAAATATTTAGACAGTTTAAAGTTAGAAATAGAATCTGCTTATCAACATGAAGTGATTAGTACTTTATATGTAGGGGGAGGAACTCCATCAGCGTTGAGTATTTCTAATTTAAAAAAACTATTTAATATTTTAGAAATAATCAAATTAGCTGATGATTATGAGTATACGTT
>JAAZHK010000106.1 GCA_012510745.1 Mycoplasmatota bacterium | reverse complement strand
GTCTCAGGCTCCTGCAGGGGGTTTTGGTTGATCACTTTCACATTGAACCGTAAAAGTGTTGCATGAACAATTATGTATCATACATCGTAATAATAGCATTTTATATGGAAAAAGTCAATCGTTTTTTTAATCTTTATTAATACTATCAATTAATCTTTTTCTTATTTCATCATTTTGATATTGTTCATTTTGCAAGTATTCTAAAGAATCTTTTTTTGTTTGCAATAAAATTTTATAATCTTCTTTTAAATTAGCTATTTTAAAATTTAAAACACCACTTTGTTTAATTCCAAACAAGTCTCCATGGCCTCTTAATTTAAAATCTTCTTCACTAATTTCAAAACCGTCATTAGTAGATTCTATTACAGATAATCTTTTACTATCAGTATCACTAATTAATATACAAGTAGATTCTTTATGCCCTCTTCCTACTCTTCCCCTTAATTGATGCAGAGTGGATAAACCAAATCTAAATGCATCAAAAATAACCATCATGGTAGCATTGGGCACATCTACTCCAACTTCAATAACTGTTGTACTTATTAAAATATTAATTTTATTTTGTAAAAACTCTCCCATTATTAAATCTTTTTGTTCAGCTAACATTTTTCCATGAATAATACCAATATTATAATTTTTACCAAAAGCCAGTTCCATTTTATCTTTCAACTCATAAACATTAGTTAGATTAGTTATATCACTTTCTTCAATTAAAGGAGCGATTACATATATTTGTTCCGATCTTTTTAATGTTTCATACATATTATTTAAAACATCTTTGATTTCTTCATTAGTCTTTATATATGTTTTAATAGGAATTCTTCCTTTAGGTAATTCTTTAATAGTACTTATATCCATATCACCATATATAGATAAAGCATAGGTTCTTGGTATAGGTGTTGCACTCATATATAATACATCTGGTGCGACTCCTTTATTTCTAAGGGCCATTCTTTGTTTTACTCCAAAACGGTGCTGTTCATCGGTTACTACTAAACCTAAATTTTTATAAGAAATTTCATCTTGAATTAAAGCATGAGTACCAATTATAATATTAATATTACCATTAGTTAATTCTTCATAAATATTATTTTTACTTTTTTTAACTAACGACCCCGTTATTAATTCAACATTAATATTAGAATCTATTTTATTTAAAATTTCTTTAATATTATTATAATGTTGAGTTGCTAGAATCTCTGTAGGTGCCATTAAAGCACTTTGATAACCACTTAAAGAATTTAAATACATTGCTATAATCGCAACAATTGTTTTACCACTTCCCACATCACCTTGAAGCAATCTATTCATTCTTTTTTTATTATTTAAATCTTTAATTATTTCATTTATCACTTTTTTTTGATCTAGTGTTAATTCAAAAGGAATCTTTTTTATTACTTCTATTAAGGAATCTTCTTTAATATTTCTAACAATACCTAAATCTTCTTTTTGATATTCAGTTTTTAAGTAATTAATTTTAAACATAAAAGTAAATAATTCTTCATATTTTAATCTTAATAAAGCTTCATTTAATTTAATTTGATTAGGAGGATTATGAGCTATATTCAATGCAGTTCTTTTGTTTAAAAAATTGTATTTATCCATTAAATATAAAGGTATATTATCTATAATATCTTTTTGATGAAAAAGTAACGCTGTATTAACATAAGTATTTAAATTTTTATTAGTTAAACCACTAGTACTATGATAAACAGGTACTAATTTTTCTTCATTAGTTAATAATCCAAATTGTAAATCTGATGCTGTAATAATATTTTTTTGTTTATCATACTTACCTATAGCAATGACATTAGTTCCTATTTTTAAATTGCTTTTTAAAAATGAACGATTAAAAATAGAAATACCTATAGGACCATTAGTAGTTAATAAACGAAAATTCATTTTATTAATACCAGTTCTAAAATGTAAAAGTATCGGAACACTTTCTACTTTGCCATCAATGATAGCTTTATCTTTATCTTCTAATTTATTTAAATCGGTTCTTTTAATTATTTCATATCTAAAAGGATAATGTTCTAATAAATCATTTATTGTATATATATATAATTTATTAAGTAACGCAACAGTTTTTGCTCCTACACCTTTAATTTCTTTAATATCTCTCATGTATCCACATCCTTGGCTTACATTATATCATATATCGTTATTTTTTAAAAGAAAATGGTTGACAAAATAAAACTTATCGATTAACATATATATCACCAATCGAGAAATCTTGATTGGTAGCTAGTATCACACTAGCCAACCCCTTTTTATTCTTTTTATGAAACTGTCTCAGGGGGCAGTTTCTTTATTTTATGAAAAAACAGGATTAATCCTGTTTTTAATTTATAGAGGAAACAATATTATGATCTTTTTTATATTGTTCGATTTTTTGAATATAGTTACTTTCATATAAAGAATCTGCTTCAATTAATTTATTTATTTGGTAATTATCTTGATCTATTTTTATAATACCAAAATAACCAGATCTTTTAATAATAATTCTTTTAGCTCTTCCCTTATCTAAAAGAATTTTACCCACCCCAATTCTATATAATTTACCTAATTTAGTTTTATTATCTAATATATATTGTGGATCAAGTTTAATAAAAACATTTAAATACTTAATTATTTTGTCATTATTACCAATATAAATATTAACCAAAGAACCTATTTCTTTTTGCTCATCTAAAAATTCTATACCTATGCAATTATTATCTATTTCAATAAAAGGAATATGGCTTTTTAAAATAGATGTATTATATTTTATTGTTTTAATTAAAGGAATTTTATCAAAAACTTGATAAATATTTTTATTAATATTATTGGTAATTTGATAAATTAGTTTTTTAACTTGATCTTCACTCATTTCTTGATAAGTAAATGCTATATATCCACATAAACTAGGAATTAAAGCAAAAATTTTAGGATCATCAAAATCCATATTAATAGATACATCCGGATTATTAATAATCATAATTAAAGCTTGAAAAAAATCATCAGACATATAAATATCTACAATAGTATCATCTGCGCTTTGTTCTAAATAAATTTTACTAAGCGCATTTAAAGCTTGCAAATATAACCATTTAGAATAATTAGAATTTATATCAATAACTTCATTATTAATATAATATTGATAATCTTCATTAAAAGCTTTTTTATAATCTTTTAAAATAGATAAATTAAAAAAATAAGGAGTTTTATTATTTTCATTAATAAGAGGAATGCTAATTAAATTAATCTTCTCTTGTTTCATCGCTTATATCATAGTCTTTCTCCTTTAGTTTTTCATAATATTGATAAGTTTCTAGAGCTTTTTCTTTATTTGCTTTAAAAAAGTAATCTTTTTTTGAAGAATTAATTTTATTTAAAGCATAATAACGATTTTCATTATTTAAGAAATCTTCATAAGAGTCAAAATGAGCTTTACTATCTAAGGAAAATGATTTCTTTTCCGGATGGTATCTAAACAAAGGAAAATAACCCGATAAAGTAGCTTTCTTTTGTTCTTCTAAACTACTTCCCATACCTGTTCTAATTCCTTGGTTAATACAAGGAGAATAAGCAATAATAATAGATGGTCCTTGATAATTCTTAGCTTCTACAAGAGTATTTATCGTTTGCTGCATATTCGCCCCTAAGGAGATTGTACCTACGTATACATGAGGATAAGTAAGTGCTATTTTAGCTAAATTTTTTCTATGAGTTTCTTTACCAGTACTTGTAAATTTGTTAATTGATCCTATATGGCTTGATTTACTAGCCTGACCACCAGTATTGGAATAAACTTCAGTATCAAGAACTAAAATATTAATATCTTCATTACTTGCTAATACATGATCAATTCCATTATAACCTATATCATAAGCCCAACCATCACCACCTACAGCAAAAACTGTTCGTGGTTTCATAAACATCTTTAATTGAGTTAATTCTTTTATATTAATGTTGTCTAAATTATTTATAAGATTATCAGCTGTTATTTTGTTTATGTCTTTTAGATAATCATTTAAAATATCATGATAAGAAGAATCGACTTGATTAATATTGTTAGTAATAATATTTTTAATTTTTGTTTTCATCTTCCTATCAGCAATAACCATTCCAAAACCAAATTCAGCATTATCTTCAAATAAAGAGTTAGCCCATGGAATACTATAGGATGTATGAGGAATACTACTAGCATAGATTGAAGAACAACCTGTGGCATTAGCAATTATTAATGATTCTCCAAATAATTGAGTTAATAATTTTAAATAGGCTGTTTCTCCACAACCAGCACATGCTCCAGGAAACTTAAATCTAGATTCAATAAACTGACTACCTTTAACTGTATTAAGAGGAAATATTTCTTTATCAGAAACTTTATTATTTAAATATTCAAATGCCTTATCTAAATTAGCATCTAATAATTTATTTTTATTTTCTAAAACTAATGCTTTTTCACCTTTTTTACCAGGACAAATATCAACACATAAACCACAATTAGTACAATTACTTATATTAGATGCTATAATAAATTTTAAATTGTGGCCTTTTATATTAGCATCTAATAAATTATCTTTTACTTCTTGAGGAGCATTTTTTACTTCTTCTTCATTTAATAAGTAAGGTCTAATAACAGCATGAGGGCATACAAAAGAACACATATTGCACATAATACAATTTTCATTAATATATTTAGGAGCTTTAATAAAAGTATCTTGTTTTTCATAACTTGATGAGCCACCTATAAAAGTTCCATCAACATTATCTATTAATTCACTAACTTTTAAATTATCTCCTTGTAAAGCACCTATACGCTTATAAATATTTAAATCATCAATATTATTAGTTATTAAATTATTATTATTAATTGAAACTTCTTGTAAATGGCTAAGAGTGTTATCAACTAAATTAAGATTATTTTGAGTCACAAAAGAATCTTTGTTTTTAAATCTTTCATTAATATTTTCTTTTAAAATATTAATGTTTTTCAAGAAACTTTTCTCATCTAACAGTTTAAGCATTATAGTTTCCATAATAGTACTAATTTTATTATTTAAATTATATTCTTTTGCTAATTTATTAGCATCAATAATATATATTTTAAGTTTTCTATTAATAATTGTTTTCTTAGTTTCAGAATTTAAATAATCATTTAATTCTTGTTCTGTTTTAACTGTATTAATAATAAATATACCATTATCTTTTATATTATTTAACATATCAAATTTCTTTAAATAAATATCTTTAGTACAAATTACCATATACGGATTTTTAACATAATAAGTAGAACGGATTTCTTTATCACTAAATCTTAAATGACTTCTAGTTATTCCCCCACTTTTTTTAGAATCGTATTGAAAATAGCCCTGAACAAAGCAATCCGAATTATCACCAATTATTTTAATAATGTCCTTACTGGCAGAAACCATACCATCTGAACCATAACCATACACTAATATTTCTTTAGCATCACTTATATTAATATCTTTTACTGGTAAAGATTTATTAGTAAGATCGTCAATAATACCAATAGTAAAATTATTAAAGTTTTCTTTTCTTTTTAAGAAATCGTAAACACTAATAATATTTCCTGGATTAGTATCTTTGCCAGACAAACCATATCTTCCTCCTATAACCTTTATTTTTAGATCGTTATTTTTAATAATATTATTAACATCTAAATATAAAGGTTCGCCTACTCCTCCTGGTTCTTTAGTTCGATCTAAGACAGCTATATTAGTCACCGTTTTAGGTAAAATATTTAAAAAGTATTTTTCACTAAAAGGTCTATATAAATGTACTTCAATTAATCCTACTTTTTCACCTTTTTTAACTAAATAATCAATTGTCTCTTTAATTGTTTCGCAAACTGATCCCATAGCAACAATAATATATTTAGCTTTTTTATTGCCATAATAATTAAAAGGTTTATAATTCTTTTGTGTTATTTCATTAATTTTCATCATATATTCATTAACTATATCAGGTAATTCATCATAATATTTATTTCTACCCTCACTAATTTGAAAATATACATCATCGTTTAAAGCACTTCCTCTAGTAATATTATGGCCCGGATATAAAGATCTTTTGCGAAATTCATCTAAATTATTATAATCAATTAATTCTTTTAATTTCAATGTATCTATTACTTTTACCTTTTGTAATTCATGACTAGTTCTAAAACCGTCAAAAAAGTTAACAAAAGGAATTCTCCCTTTTAAAGTACTTAAATAAGCAATAGCTGTTAAATCCATAACATCTTGAACACTAGAATTAGCTAAAATAGCAAAACCTGTTGATCTTGTAGCATAAATATCTTGATGATCTCCTAAAATAGATAATGCATGAGTTGCTAAACTTCTTGATGCAACGTTAATAACACAAGGTAATAATTCTCCAGCTATTTTATACATGTTAGGTATCATTAATAATAATCCTTGACTAGCTGTATAAGTTGATGTTAAACAACCTGCTTGTAAAGATCCATGAAGCATACCAGCAACGCCCGCCTCTGATTGCATAATAGAAACTTTCACTGTTTCATTAAAAAAATTTTTTTCTCCATTACTAGCTTTTTTATCAATCAATTCTCCCATTGTACTTGATGGTGTTATAGGATAAATCCCTGCCACTTCAATAAATTTATAAGAAATATGACTACAAGCTTCATTACCATCCATTATTTTATACATGTTTATCATCTTCTTTCTATTTTTTTATCTAAAATCGTTAATTAAAAACATTATGATGTATCAATGGAGTTTTTTCAGTTATACGATTAAAATTATAACCAGCATCTTTTCCGTATTTAATAATACTCCTTAAAACTGCCACTGTTTTATGATTATCTTCATAATCATGTAATAAAACAATATAAGCAGCCTTTGATCCTAAACCATTAATAACATT
>JAAZHK010000105.1 GCA_012510745.1 Mycoplasmatota bacterium | reverse complement strand
TATCTCATTTGCTATGAAACCTTTTTCTTGTGGGATAAAGAAGACTTTAAAAAAATATAATTTGTCTAATAATGAAATAATTATTATAGGTGATCAATTAATGACTGATATATTGCTAGGTAATTTCAATAAAATTGATTCTGTTTTAGTAGATCCTTTAGGGAAAAAAGATTTAAAAATAACTAATTTTAATCGTTTTTTAGAAAAAAAAGTGTTAAAAAGATTAAAAAAGAAAGGATTATTTGAAAAAGGTATTTATTATGAATAAATATTGCAAAGGTTGTGGAATTAAATTACAAGATCAAAATATTTTATTACCAGGTTACATTACAAGTTTAGATAATAATATTTGTAAGCGATGTTTTAGAATGCGTAATTATGGTGAATACCAATTAATTACAAAATCTAATGAAGAATTTATTAATATTTTAAAAGAAATTAATAATACTAGAGCACTAGTACTTTATATAGTCGATTTACTTAACCTAGATAAAGATATTAATTATATTAGAGAATATATAAAAAACAAAATGATTTTAGTTTTAAATAAAAGAGATGTTTTACCTCTTTCTATCAAAGATGAAAATATAATTAAATATATTGATAGTCTAGGTTTTGAATATCAAGATATTATTATAGTTGATAAAAAAAATTATAATTTAGATCTATTAATGAAAAAGATTAAAAAACATCAAACAACTAAAGATGTTTATGTGGTAGGTCATACGAATACAGGTAAGAGCACTATTATAAATAATATTATTAAAAACTATTCTAATAGTAATAAAGAGCAATTAACAATCTCTCCATTACCTAGTACTACTCTTAACAAAATTACTATTAAAATAAATGATGATTTAAATATAATTGATACCCCGGGATTAGTTGATTCTGGAAGTATTTTACAAATCGTAACAACTAATTTGCTAAAAAGAATAATTCCTAAGAAAGAAATAAAACCAAGAACATATCAAATACGTAAAGGACAAACTTTAATCATAAATGATTTAGCTAGAATTGATTACATCGAAGGTGATAAAAATAGCTTTACTTTATATATTTCAAATGATTTAAAAGTAAAAAAAATGAATACTAGAAATTGCCATATATTAGATGATTTAGCCAGCAAATCATATCAAGTTTTATTTCATGAAGATTTAGTTATTAATGGTTTGGGTTGGATTAAAATAGTAGATAAAGGTCATTTAATTGTTTATGTTGATAAAAATGTTGAAACGTTTACAAGAGGTAATTTTATTTAGTCTAAATTATTTTGCTTATAAGTATTTTTCTTGATAAATTATTAGCTTTATGTGATAATAATAGATGAAATTAAGCAGTTAGGGGGAGTAAAATGGATAATAATATTATTAACGAAATTCGTGAAAAAAACGATATTGTTGATATAGTATCTAGTTATATACCTCTTATTCAAAAAGGTAAAAATTATTTTGGTTTATGCCCTTTTCATGATGATAAAAATCCTTCAATGAGTGTATCAAGGGAAAAAGGAATTTATACTTGCTTTTCATGTGGAGCATCAGGCAATGTATTTACTTTTTTAATGAATTATGAACATATTAGTTTTAAAGAAGCTTTAATAGAACTTGCTAAAAAAGCTAATGTTAATTTAAGTAATATAAGTATTAAATCCGAGAATAATAAATATAGTGAGGCTTATAATATTTATAATATTGCTAATAAATATTATCAAAATAACTTAAATACTAAAGAAGGTTTAAATGCCAGGAATTATTTAAAAAAGCGTTTCATTAGTGAAGATATAATTAAACATTTTGGAATTGGTTTATCACTAAATAAAAAAGAGGATTTAACTAAATTGTTACATCAAAAAAAGTACAGTGATCAATTATTAGAAAGTATAGGAATAAGTAATAGTGGTCATGATATGTATATTAATCGTATTATGTTCCCTTTATGTGATATTAATGGGCGAGTAGTTGGTTTTTCAGGGAGAATTTATGATAATAGCAATGTTAATAAATATGTAAATACAAAAGAAACAGCTATTTTTAAAAAAGGGTTATGTTTATATAATTATCATTTAGCAAAAGAGGAAACTCGTAAATTAAATAAAGTAATTGTGATGGAAGGTTTTTTAGATGTTATCAGAGCTTATTCAATAGGAATAAAAAACACTGTTGCTTTAATGGGAACAGCACTTACTAAGGAACAGGCTAATTTAATAAGAAAATTATCTACCAATATATATTTATGTATGGATGGCGATGATCCTGGACA
Organism: Mycoplasmatota bacterium; assembly: GCA_012510745.1. GTDB lineage: Bacteria > Bacillota_I > Bacilli_A > RF39 > UBA660 > JAAZHK01. The sequence goes on along the minus strand of JAAZHK010000105.1, from coordinate 6,527 downwards.
ACAGGCTACCATTTCAATAGGTAAATACTTTGAAAATTATGATGTTAATATAAAGGTAATTGAGCTAGATAAAGATTATGACCCGGATACTTATATTTTAAAATATAGAAAAGAAGGCTTTGATAATTTAATTAATAAAGCAATAAATTTTAGTGATTATAAAATAAAAACTTTAAGAAGAACTAAAGATCTTAAATCAGAAAAAGAAATAGCCGCGTATATTAATGAGGTATTGAAAGAGATAAGTAATGATAAAGACGAGATTCATCAAGAATTAATAATGAAAAAACTTGCTAATGAGTTTAATATAGAGTATAATACATTATGCAAAAAGTTAAGGGATATTAATAAAAAGAAAGTTTCTAAAGAAGAACTTATTGTTCCTAAAGAAAAGAAAAAGAAAAATAAATTTGATATATCCTTGATGGCTATTATTTACTATATGTTAAATAATGAAGAAGTTATTAATTATTATAATCGTAATAATATTTATCTTGATAAAGATGTAGCTAGATTTTTAGCTAACGAAGTAGCTTATTATTATAAAAAATATGGAATAATTAATGTTGCTGATTTTTATACATATCTTCAAGATAAAAAAGAACTTTTACTTTATTTAAATGAAATATTATCTTTTAATTTTAATGATGAATTAAAAATGGACGCTATTATAGATTATTTTTTAGTTATTGAAAACTATAATCAAACAGAAGAGGTTAAAAGACTTATGGATTTAATGGAAAAAGAAAGTGATTTAAAAGATAAAGCTAAAATAGCAGAAAGAATAAGGAAACTTAAAATGGGGAGTGAAGAAAATGATTGATGAAATAAAATCTATGGAATCTAGAAAAAATGCATTACTTAAATTAGGCCATGAAAAAGGTTACATAACATATGAACAATTAGCAGATGAATTAAAAGGATTAGATGTTGATAGTGGTACTTTAGATGATTTGTATAATACTTTAATAGATAATAATATTGAAATATTAGCTGAAGGAGCTGAAGTACAAACTGAGGAAACAGATGAAGAAGAAGAACTAATATTAGATGATGCTAGTATAACTAAGGATATTAAAATTAATGATCCAGTTAGAATGTATTTAAAAGAAATAGGAAGAATTAATTTACTTAGTTTAAATGAAGAGTTTGAATATGCTAAAAGAGCAGTTGAAGGTGATGAATATGCTAAACAAGTATTAGCTGAATCTAATCTTCGTTTGGTTGTTTCTATTGCTAAAAGATATGTGGGTCGAGGAATGCTATTTCTTGATTTAATTCAAGAAGGAAATATAGGGTTAATGAAAGCTGTTGAAAAATTTGATCCTGATAAAGGTTATAAATTTTCAACTTATGCTACTTGGTGGATTAGACAGGCTATTACTAGAGCTATAGCAGATCAAGCAAGAACTATTAGAGTACCAGTTCATATGGTTGAAACAATTAATAAATTAGCACGTATTCAAAGACAGTTAACTCAAGAATTAAATAGAGAACCTACAGATGAAGAATTAGCTAAAAAATTAAATATTACAGTTGAAAAAGTTCGAGAGGTTTATAAAATTAGTCAAGATCCAGTGTCTTTAGAAACTCCTATTGGCGAAGAAGAAGACAGTCATTTAGGTGACTTTATATCAGATGAAAGAACGATGAGTCCTGAAGAATACGCCACAGTAGAATTATTAAAAGAGGAATTATCTCACGCCTTATTAACTTTAACGGATCGAGAAGAAAAAGTTTTAAGACTTCGTTTTGGTCTTGATGATGGTCAATGCCGAACTTTAGAAGAAGTAGGCCAATTATTTGGAGTTACTAGAGAAAGAATTAGACAAATAGAAGCTAAAGCTTTAAGAAAATTAAGACATCCTTCTAGATCAAGAAAATTAAAGGATTTTTTAACTGATTAATGAAATTAAGTAAAAGATTATTATCTATAATACCTCATATACAAGATGAAGATTCTATTATAGATGTAGGTTGCGATCATGCTTATTTGGATATATATTTAGCCCAACATAAAAACCTAAAGAAAATAATTGCAGTAGACATTATGGAAGGACCATTATTGATAGCTAAAAAAAACATAAAAACGAATGATTTAGAAAATGTTATTAAAGTTGTTAGAAGTGATGGTTTAGAAAAATTAACAAAAGACATTAATACAGTTATTATTACTGGATTAGGTGGTAAAACAATTACTAATATATTAAAAAAAGATGAGTCTAGACTCATTAATATTAATAAAATAGTTATTATCCCTAATAATAATTTTTATGAAACAAGAAAAGAAATTACAAAATTAGGTTATAAAATAGAGTATGAAGAGCTAATAGATGATAAAAACATTTATTTATTAATAATTTTTAAAAAGGGAAATAAAAGATACTCTTATAAAGAACTTTTTTTTGGACCTTTTTTATTAAAGGAAAAAAACAATTTATTTAAAAAGTATTACCTAGCTGAGGTAACAAAAATAAAGGAAATATTGACAAAATTACCAAAAAGGTATATTATAAAACACATTCGAATGAGACAGAAGATAAGAACTATTAAACAAATATTAAAATAAGGGAGGATTTATGGTTGAATTAATTAATAAAGATATAAGAATGTTTTATAAAGAACGAAAAGATACTAAAGCTATTAATCAAATGATTAATTGTTATCAAGTATTAGTTAATAGTATTGATGCTTTAAATATTACAGGTGGAAAAAACCAATATCAAAACGAAGTTAAAACTAATACTATTAAATTAGTTGCAGCTGTTAAGCAAATCGATACTAAACAGTTGAAAAAGGCTTGTCAAGTTAAAGATTATCGTAAAGAAATGGTACAAAGAATTATTAATGTTTTAGTTTTATTTCAAAAAGAAGGAATTGAAGCAGGATTTGAAGAATTTTTGTTCATTAATGAAAGCAGGATAGAAGCTGATTTCTATCGTTTATCAACCTATTTATTAAAAGAATTGGCTTTAGGAAAAGTTGATTTGAATAATCATAAAAAAGCAATAGCAATATGTCAAAAAAAGCAAGATTATTTAAATTATGGACATAAATATATGGATGGTTATTATAAATATATAAGTAATTACCAAAATTCTGAAAAAGAGATTGAATTAATTAAAATGCTTGTTGACATGGACCAAAAAGCTTATATAGAAGGTTATTCATTGTTTAATTTAACTTTACATGATAAAAAAACAGAACAAAAAGTAAATACTTTTAAAAATTTATATTATATTTCTAATATAAATATTATAGGTTCAACAAGTACTGAAAAAAGTTTCAGTGAAAGATTAAAGAAAAATTCATTTGCTGATGATACTAAGTGGCGTTTAGAAGCGTCTAAAGCATATAATTTATTAGTAAGTACTATTAATGAAAAAAACCCTGGTTTAATTCAAGAAGATATTATTTTAACTAAAAGAAAAAAATAAAACTCTTTACAAAAGAGTTAATATTTAGTATATTATTAAAGGTTACTATTTCTTGGATATGGATACCTCTTAACCTTATCTCGGTAATAGTGAATATAAAATTAAAAAGGAGGAATAAAATGACAACAAGAAGAGAAACAAAACAAAATATTATAAAAGATTTTGCTCGTGATAGCAAAGATACAGGTTCTGCTGAAGTTCAAATAGCTATTCTTACAGAAGATATTAAACGTTTAACAGAACATTTAAAAGAACACAGTCACGATTTCCATTCACGAAGAGGTTTACTTAAAAAAGTAGGTAAACGTCGTAACTTGTTAAATTATTTAGCTAAAAAAGATGTTACTAAATATCGTGATGTTGTAAAAAAACTAGGATTGAGGAAGTAAGCACTTATTTTAATAGTGTTTTTTTCTTATAAAGGAGTAAAAAATGAAAAAAATATTTGAAATGAATTTCAGGGGTAGAAAATTAATTGTTGAGCATGGGGAATTAGCAAAACAAGCACATGGATCAGTATTAGTAAGATATGGAGATACTGTTGTTTTAAGTACTACTGTTGTATCTAAAACAGCGAATGTTTTATCAGACTTTTTTCCTTTGATGGTTTTGTATCAAGAGAAATTATATTCTGTTGGTAAAATACCAGGAGGATTTATTAAAAGAGAAGGAAGACCAACAGAAAATGCTACTTTGGCAGCGAGAATGATTGATCGTCCTTTAAGACCATTATTTCCAGAAAACTTTAGAAATGAAGTTCAAATTATTAATAATGTATTGTCTGTTGATCAAAATAATACACCGGAGTTAACTGCTTTATTTGGATCTTCTTTAGCTACATCGATATCTCAAATACCATTTAATGGACCAGTAGCGGGAGTAAAAGTAGGAAGAGTTAACGGGGAATTTGTTATTAATCCGACGACAGAAGAAGCTGAGATATCAGATATAGATTTAATAGTAGCAGGTACTAAAGAAGCAATTAATATGGTTGAATCTAGTGCTAAAGAAGTAAGCGAAGAAGATATGCTAGAGGCTTTAATGTTTGGCCATGATGCTATTAAAGAATTAATTGATTTTCAAGAACAAATTATTAAAGAGGTTGGAATTTCTAAAATGACATATGAAATTTTAGAGTTAGATCAACAATTAGAAAGTGAAATAAGTACTTTAGCTGAAAAAGCTTTAATTAAAGCTTTTCAAATTAAAGATAAAACTGAGAAATATGCTGCAATAGATAAAATTAAGGAAGATGTAATAGACAAATATACAAAAGAAAATGAAAAAGAACTAAAAGAAAAAGAATTATTAGAATTAATTGTGAAAGTTAAATTAATTTTAGCTAATTTAGAATATAGTTTATTTAGAGATTTTGTTGTTACAAAAAAGACGAGAGTTGATGGTCGTAAAATGACTGAAATAAGACCACTTTCAACAGATATTGATTTATTACCTAGAACACATGGATCAGCATTATTTACGAGAGGTCAAACACAATGTTTATCTGTTGTAACGTTAGGAGCAATGGGTGAACATCAAATATTAGATGGTCTTGGTATTGAAGATGAAAAACGTTTTATGTTACATTATAATTTTCCGCAATTTTCAGTAGGAGAAACTGGTAGATACACATCTCCTGGGAGAAGGGAAATAGGTCATGGTGCTTTAGGAGAAAAAGCTTTATTACAAGTTATGCCTAATGAAACAGAATTTCCTTATACTATTAGAGTAGTATCAGAAATACTCGAATCAAATGGGTCAAGTTCTCAAGCTAGTATTTGCGCAGGTTGTATGGCTTTAATGGCTGCAGGAGTTCCAATAAAAGCACCGGTTGCAGGAATTGCGATGGGATTAATTACTAATAATGATGACTATACTATACTTACTGATATTCAAGGAATGGAAGATCATTTAGGAGATATGGATTTTAAAGTAGCAGGGACTAAAAATGGTATATGTGCTTTACAAATGGATATTAAAATCAGTGGTATTACAAAGAAAATATTAAAAGAAGCTTTAGAACAAGCTAAAAAAGCCAGATTAGAAATACTAAATGTAATTACTAAAGAAATAAAAGAACCTCGTAAAGAAGTTAGCCAATATGCTCCAAAAGTAGTGACATTTACTATTAAACCAGAAAAGATTAAAGATGTGATAGGCCGTGGTGGAGAAATTATTACTAAAATAATATTAGAAGCTAGTAATGTTACATCAGTTAATGATGTTGATGCAGTAAAAGTAGATTTAGAAGATGATGGTACTGTTATTATATATCATTCTAATAAAGAGATAATAGAAACAACTAAAAATATGATTTTAGATATTGTTAAAGAAGTTGAAGAAGGCAAAGTCTATCAAGCTAAAGTAGTTAAAATAGAAGAATTTGGATGCTTTGTTCAAGTTTGGCCAGGATGTGAGGGATTAGTTCACATTTCCCATTTAGCTAAAGAAAGAGTAAATAAAGTAGAAGATATTGTCAAATTAGGGGATGAAATTTTAGTAAAATATATTGGACCAGATAAAAAAGGAAGATTAAACTTTTCTAGAAAAGAAGCTTTATAAAAAGTTTCTTTTTTATTGTCAAAATATGTTTTTTATTGTAGAATGAAATATAGTAGGAGGCTTGTGAGATGAAAAAGAAAAATTATTTTAAAACATTAAGAAAATTAAAAAATATTTTATATGCAACAACTCTGATGTTAATAGTGTTAATCATGACAACAGGCACTAAAACATTAGCGGAAACACCAGCGAATCCGGTGTTTACAGATTATAACTTTTATAAATGTGTAGTAGATGCTTATAATAGTAAAAATAAAACCTCCTTACCATATACAACTAATTTAACAGATACTCAATTAGAAACAATAACTTCTTTGAGTTGTTATGGCTTTAATAAACCAGAAATAGAGAAAATATCAAATGCAAGCGGTATAGAAAAACTAACGTTATTAACAACTTTAGATTTAGATAATAACAACCTAAGTAGCATCGATTTAAGTAGTAATCCCGCCTTAACAACTTTATATTTATCTAATAACAACTTAAGTAGCATTGATTTAAGTACTAATCCCGCCTTAACAGAATTAT
>JAAZHK010000104.1 GCA_012510745.1 Mycoplasmatota bacterium | reverse complement strand
TTTTTTGTAAATTTATATTATTTTACATTTTTAAGTATTTTTTTGTTCGATTTAAATTGACGCCTTATAAATATACCAAAAGCTTTTAATGCTGTCAATAGTAAAATTCACATTTTTAATATATTCTAAAAATTAAAAAAAATTACACATTTGTAACCTTTTTTGTTAATTCTTTATATTGTTTATAATACTCTTTAATAATTTGAGGATTAAAGGGTTCTTTTTTTAGTCTAACTATATTAATTAAGTTAGTTAATTCTTTATTTAAAATTAAATCTATTTCTTCTGAATAATTCATTTTAATTCGATGATAATTGTATTCTCCGCGGTCTAACACTTTAAATGCTCCATCAGGAAATACTCTTAAATCAAGATCATAATCAATATATTTTATAGCTCCTTCTTCTATAATAAAAGGAGATGCTATATTACAATAAAAATAAATGCCATCTTTTTTTATTTGAGCAATAACATTAAACCAATAATCACGAAAAAAATAAATAATAGCTGGTTCCTTGGTTTTCCAAGTTCTTCCATCAGATTCAATTACTTTAGTGCGGTTATTACCAAATATTAAGTAGTCATCGTGTTTTGCTAATAAAACTGCTTCATCCCAAGAACGATGAATAGCCTGATTGTGTTTGTAGCTATGTATTATAAACCTTTCACCTATTTTATATTCTTTCATAAATTCCTCTTTTCTATCTCATTATATAACTTTTGTTTATTTTTTTCAAATATATTTATAAAATAAAAAAAGATCTGTTTAGATCTTTTATTTACTTATTTCACTAACAACACCACTGGCAACAGTACGACCGCCTTCTCGAATAGAGAATTTAGTACCATTTTCAATAGCAATTGGATGAATTAGTTCTACACTAATACTAACATCATCACCAGGCATAACCATTTCAACTCCCTCAGGTAATTGAATAACTCCGGTTACATCAGTTGTTCTAAAATAGAACTGAGGACGATAGTTAGCAAAGAATGGAGTATGTCTTCCACCTTCTTCTTTACTTAGCACATAAATTTGAGCTTTAAACTTAGTGTGTGGAGTAACTGAACCTGGTTTTGCTAAAACTTGACCACGTTGTACATCTTCACGAGAAACGCCACGTAATAAAACTCCAGCATTATCTCCAGCTTCAGCGTAATCTAATTGTTTATGAAACATTTCAATTCCAGTTACAATTGTTTTTTTAGTAGGAGTGATTCCAACTATTTCAATTTCATCATTTAATTTTAATTGACCACGTTCAACACGTCCTGTAACAACTGTTCCTCTTCCAGTAATAGTAAATACATCTTCAATACTCATTAAGAAAGGTTTTTCATTGTCACGAGTTGGGGTTTCTATCCACTCATCTACTGAATCCATTAATTCATAAATTTTGTTTTCATAATCAGCATCGCCTTCAAGAGCTTTTAGAGCTGAACCACGAATAATTGGGGTGTTTTCCCCATCAAATCCATATTCATTTAATAAATCACGGATTTCCATTTCTACTAAGTCTAGTAATTCTACATCATCATTCATATCACATTTATTTATGAACACAACCATACGAGGCACTCCTACTTGACGAGCAAGTAAAATATGTTCACGAGTTTGAGCCATTGGACCATCTGTTGCTGCAATAACTAAGATTGCTCCATCCATTTGAGCTGCTCCAGTAATCATATTTTTTACATAGTCAGCATGACCTGGACAGTCAACATGGGCATAATGACGGTTAGCTGTTTCATATTCAACGTGAGATGTATTAATTGTAATACCACGTTCTTTTTCTTCTGGTGCTTTATCAATACTAGCATAATCACTAAATTGAGCTAAACCTTTTTGAGATAAAGTTTTAGTAATTGCTGCTGTTAAAGTTGTTTTACCATGGTCTACATGTCCAATAGTACCTACATTTACATGAGGTTTTGAACGATTAAATTTTTGTTTTGCCATTTTATTTCCTCCTTTTTCTTATACTATTATATTTTACCTAATATTTTATTATTTTTCAACCTATTAGATAAATTTTTTATAATAACAAAGTTTCCTTTGATATTAATTAAATTAATTACCGTTTTTCTTTATTATTTCTTCAGCAATATTTTTTGGAACTTCTTCATAATGGTCGAATTCCATAATAAAGTTTCCTCTACCTTGAGTATTAGAACGTAAGCTAGTAGCATATCCAAACATTTCTGAAAGTGGCACCATAACTTGTAAAAATACTGCTTTAGGGCGAGATTCTTGACCTAATGGGCGACCTCTACGAGCGGTTAAATCACCCATTACATTACCAAAATATTCATCAGGAGTAGTTACTCCTACTTTCATAATTGGTTCTAACAATATTGGTTGACATTTGCTTTTTGCTTCTTTTAAAGCCATTGAAGCTGCTATTTTAAAAGCCATTTCACTTGAATCAACATCATGATATGATCCATCGTATAAAGTTGCCTTAACGTCAATCATTGGATAGCCGGCTAAAATACCAGTTGATAATGCTTCTTGAATTCCTTTATCAGTTACTGGTATGTATTCACGAGGAACAACACCGCCAACAATTGAATCAACAAATTCATAACCTTTATCAGGATTTGGTTCAAATTTAATCCATACGTGTCCATATTGACCACGCCCACCAGATTGTTTAATATATTTGCCTTCACAATTAGCTGCCATTTTAAGAGTTTCGCGATAAGCTACTTGAGGTTTTCCAACATTAGCCTCTACCGCAAATTCTCTTTTCATTCTATCAACTAAAACATCAAGATGTAACTCTCCCATTCCAGCAATAACTGTTTGACCTGTTTCTTGATCAGTATGAACTTTAAATGTTGGGTCTTCTTCTGCCAATTTTTGTAGGGCTACACCCATTTTATCTTGATCAGCTTTCGATTTAGGCTCAACAGCTAATTGAATAACTGGTTCTGGAACATTTAATGATTCTAAAATAACTGGTTGTTTTTCATCACATAATGTATCTCCTGTAGATGTGTTTTTTAAGCCTACCGCTGCTACAATATCTCCAGTATAAACATCATTTATTTCTGTTCTATTGTTAGCATGCATTAATAAAATACGACCAACTCTTTCTTTGCTATCTTTAGTAGAATTCATAATATATGAACCACTTTTTAAATGACCAGAATAAACTCTAAAAAAAGTTAAGCGACCAACAAAAGGGTCTGTCATAATTTTAAAAGCTAAAGCACTGAACGGTTCATTATCATTAGGGTGTCTTTCAGCAGGTTCCCCTCTTAAAGTAGTTCCCTTAATCGAAGGTACATCAATTGGTGATGGAAGATAATCTATAACAGCATCTAGTAATAACTTAACTCCTTTATTACCAAGAGCTGTTCCACACATAACAGGGAAGAAAATAGCTTTTAAAGTTCCTTTTCTAATAGCTCTTTTTAGCATATCAACAGGAATTTCTTCTCCTTCTAAGTAATTCATCATCATTTCATCATCAAATTCAGCAACTGCTTCGACTAATTCGTTATGTTTTTGATTAACTAACTCTATTAAATCCTCTGGTATTGGTATTTCTTTTACATCTTCATCTTGTTTTCCGTCATATTCATAAGCTTTCATTGTAACAAGATCAATAATACCTCTGAATTCATCTTCTGCACCTATTGGCCATTCTATAGCTTTGGCATTAACACCTAATCTAGCGTCAATTGATTTTAAACTTTGTTCAAAATCAGCGCCCATTTTATCCATTTTATTAGCAAAAATAATTCTTGGTACTAGAAATTCAGATGCTTGACGCCAAACTGTTTCAGTTTGAGGTTCAACACCTGCTTGAGCATCAATTAAAGTAACCGCTCCATCTAATACTCTTAAACTACGGCTTACTTCAATAGTGAAGTCTACATGGCCAGGAGTATCTATAATATTATAACGATATCCTTTCCAATAAGCTGTAGTAGCGGCTGAAGTAATAGTAATACCACGTTCTTGTTCCTGGGCCATCCAGTCCATTTGGCTTTCACCATCATGAGTTTCACCAATTTTATGAATTTTACCAGTATGGTAAAGCACTCTTTCAGTGCAGGTTGTTTTACCAGCATCTATATGAGCCATTATACCAAAATTTCTTGTTTTATCTAAAGACGTATCACGAGCCATTCTACTTCCTCCTACCAACGATAATGTGCAAAAGCTTTGTTAGCCTCAGCCATCCTATGTGTATCTTCACGTTTTTTAACAGCTGCACCTGTTCCATTAGATGCATCAATAATTTCATTTGCTAATTTATCAGCCATTCCTCGGCCACCTCTAAGTCTTGCATAATTCGTTAACCAACGCAATCCCAAAGCTTGAGAACGTTCATCATTAACTTCAATTGGCACTTGATAATTAGCCCCTCCTACTCGTCGAGATTTTACTTCTAGCGCTGGTTTTATATGTTCTAAAGCTTTATTAAATATTTCCATTGGATCTTGATTAGTTTTCTCTTTAATAATTTCAAAAGCATCATATAAAATGTTTTGAGCTATACCCTTTTTGCCATCTATCATCATGCTATTGATTAATTTGGATACTACTTTTGATTTATATATTGGATCTGGTAAAACATCTCGTTTTACAGCACGTCTTTTACGCATAATTTATCCTCCCTTCAATATTTTAAATAATTTATTTTTTAATTTTTAACTTTTTTAGTACCATATTTTGAACGCGCTTGTTTACGATCTTTAACTCCTGCTGTATCAAGAGTTCCTCGTACAATATGATAACGTACACCAATAAGATCCTTAACACGACCACCACGAACTAAAACAACACTATGTTCTTGTAAGTTGTGACCTTCACCACCAATATAAGTATCAACTTCACGGCCGTTACTTAATCTAACACGAGCATATTTACGCAATGCTGAGTTTGGTTTTTTAGGCGTTTTAGTACCAACACGAATACATAATCCACGTTTTTGTGGAGAAGCTAATTCGGTTTGTTTTCTTAAAATAGTATTAAATCCTATTCCTAATACCGGTGATTTACTTTTTCTTACTTTTGTACTTCTTCCTTTTCTAACTAATTGATTTACTGTAGGCATAAAATAATTCTCCTTCCTTACACATATCCGGGTGTATCTTTTTAATTCTTAAATTAAGT
>JAAZHK010000103.1 GCA_012510745.1 Mycoplasmatota bacterium | reverse complement strand
TTAGATATTTGGAAACCAGCTGAACATAATGGTACTTTTAGAGGTAATCAACTAGCTTTTGTGGGTGCAAAAGAAGCTATTAAACTTAATATTGAATTGAATTTAAATAATGAGGTACAAAGAAAAGGAGAAATAGTTAAAGAAATAATAGAAAAAGAGATTTTACCTATAGATTCAAAATTAACATATAGAGGAATAGGTTTAATATGGGGAATTGATTTTTCTAATTTTGAAAACGAAGGATTAAGCAAAATAGTCGCTAATAAATGTTTCGAAAAAGGTTTAATAATTGAAAGAGCAGGACGAAAAGATGTTGTTTTAAAAATATTACCACCTTTAATTATTAAAGATGAAGAATTAATTAATGGATTAAATATTATTAAAGAAGCTATAAAGGAAGTGTTAAATTGAAACTAAAAGATTTATTTGATTGTTCATATGACATAGAGATTGCTAAAATAACTGATGATTCTCGAGATGTTATTCCAGGTACTCTTTTTATAGCAATTAAGGGTTTAACCAGTGATGGAAATGATTTTATAGATCAGGCTATCCAAAAAGGTGCTGTAGCTATTATTACAGAACAATCAATAAAAAAAGCTATCCCTGTTATAACTGTAGAAAACTCTAATTTAGTATATAATCAATTACTAAATAAATATTATCAAGAACCGTTATCTAAATTAAAAATGATAGGAGTTACCGGTACTGATGGTAAAACAACTGTATCTGAAATTATTTATCAATTATTAAATATAGATAGTAAATGTGGTTATATAGGTACAAATGGTATTCGCTGTCTTAAATATGAACAAGAAAATGATTTTACCACGCCTTTACCAGCTGATTTATTTTTAGCTTTTTATAATTTTGCTAAAGAAAAATGCCAATATGTTACTTTAGAAGCTTCATCAGAACGTTTATCTTCACAGAAGTTAGCATATATTGATTATGATGTTGCTATATTTACAAACCTTTCAAGAGATCATTTAGATACTCATAAAACCATGGAAAATTATGCTTCATCTAAAGCACTTCTTTTTAAAAATACTAAAGAAAAAGGTTTGTGTATTTTAAATATAGATGATAATTATGCACACATATTTAAAAAAACAGCGCGAAGTAAAATTAAAACATATTCTCTTAACAATCATCAAGCTGACCTATATTCTTCTAATGTAAAAGTTAAATATAATAATTTATCATTTGATATAAATGGTTATTTGGGAAAACATCATATTGAAACATCTATTTCAGGAGAATATAATGTTTATAATTTAATGAGTGCAATTATTTGTTTAGATTATTTTGGTTATTGTATAGAAGATATTATTCAAAAAATCAAACTTCTTAAACCAATAGAAGCTAGGCAAACGTTAGTTGAAGTTGGACAACCTTTTAATGTTATGGTTGATTATGCTCATACAGCTAATGCTTTAAAAAACCTTCTACCTTATGCTAAGTTAATTACTAAAAACAATATTATTGTTGTAGTAGGAGCAGGAGGTTCTAGAGATCCTCAAAGAATGATTGATATGGCTAATTTTTGTAGTGAAAATGTTTATTTTTCTATTTTTACAATCGAGGATGCTAGATATAATGATCCAAAACAATTATTAGCTGATATGGTTAGTGAAGTTACTAAAGATAATTATAAATTAGAAATTGATCGAGATAAGGCTATAGAAGAAGCTTTATATTTAGCCAAACCTGGTGATACTGTTTTAATTTTAGGAAAAGGTACTGAAAGATATCAAAAAACAATGGGTAAACTAGTACCACGTAAAAACGATATTGAACAAGCTCAATATATTTTAGAAAAGATAAAAAAAGAAAGTTTAGTAGATAACTACTAGACTTTCTTTTTTATTCATTAAATAAATCAGGCAAATCATTTTCTAACAAAACAAAGGTTTCTTTATCTTTAATTTTATTTATAATAGGAAATGCTAATTTAACATCATTTACAATCGATATTTGTTTTTTATGATAATCTTTAGCCATTAAACCATCATATATAGGTTTAGTTTGTTTTTCACCAACTAAAATAACATAATCCGCTACATCAGCTATATATTCACCAAATAATTTATTTAATTCATATTGCTTATCTTTTAACTCAATCATGCCGGGGGTTACTACTATTTTCTTTCCAGGCATTATTTTTAAGACTTCTAGAGCCATTTTAGAACCCACCGGATTAGAATTATAAGCATCATCAATAATATTTAAATCACCAACTCTTTTAAGTTCTAAGCGGTGGGTAATTGGTTTTATATTTTTAACTCCTCTTTGCATTTCTTCATAAGTTAAATTAAACGATTGACTAACTAATAAAGCTGCTAAAATATTATATACATTGGGAATTCCTAATAATTTAGTTTCAAAAGATACTGTTTTATTATCTTTAGTAAATACAGCATCAAAAGTCATTCCTTTGCTATTATAATCAATATTTTGAGCATATAAATCAACATCTTTATTTTCAATACCAATCCATTTGATTTGACAATCGTTTTTAATTTTATAAGCTACTTGTTTAGGGTCATCTTTATTTAATATTCCTATCCCATTATTAGGTAAAGCTTCTATAAGCTCAAATTTTGTTTTTTGAATGTTTTCTTCAGTTTTAAAAGTTTCTAAATGTGCTAAACCAATATTAGTAATAATACCATAGGTGGGTTTAATAAAATCACATATTCTTTTAATTTCTCCAGTAATGCAAGCAGCCATTTCAGGTATAAATATTTGTTCAAATTTATCTAAATAGTTGTTTACTGTTAGCATTAATCCAAGTGGAGTATTTAAATTAGTAGGAGATGGGAAAGCACGATATTTAACTGATAAAATATCAGCTAAGATATTTTTGCTACTGGTTTTCCCATAACTTCCAGTAATACCTACAGTAGGAATTTTCATTATTTCCAATTTTCTTTTTGCCCGTCTTTTATATTTTAAATAAGTTAATTTTTCAATAGGTAAATTTATAACATATGCTAAATAAACTACTACATAAATTAAGCTAGCTAAAGAAATTAATATTAAATAATAAAACCATAAATAATAACTATTAAAGTTTTGCCATATGAATATCAATAAAATTACAAATAATAACGATTCAGTAAAAATTAACCTTTTAATTCGAAAAGTAATCTTTAAAGGTTTTTTTACTTGTTCTTGTTTGTTTTTTTTAATTGTTATGTAACTAATGCTAGCATAAAATATAAAGAATAATAAATAACTAAAAGTTGGTTTTTCTAAAAAGTAAATTATTAAAACTACAAAAAAACCTAATAAATCAATTGTTATATAACTTTTATATTTGTTTTTTATACTCCATTTTAGATATCTGTTTGACTCATTATAAAAATTCTGTTGTAACATTTGCAAAGCAATTTTACTTTTGATAGCTATATAAATAAAATAACTAATTAAAAAAAATCCAAACATTTTTTCACCTTCTTAATATTATTATATCATAATAAAAAAAAGAATTAGTATTTAATTCTTTTTTCAATATAATTTATTACCCAATAGAGTAGACTAGACAAAACACCCAGTAAAAAGATTCCCGTAATAACTAAATTTAAATTAAAAACTTGTGATCCATAAACAATTAAATAACCAATACCACTTTTTGATACTAAAAATTCCCCCATAATAACTCCAATAAAAGACATACTAATATTTATTTTTAAAGTATTAACTATATTTGATAAATTACCAGGTAATATTAACATTGAAAATATTTGCCATTTTGAAGCTTTGAAACTTTGAAGTAATTTAATTTTATTAATATCAGTACTTCTAAAACTTTGATAATTATTCATAATAGTAACAATCATAGAAATTAATAAAGTCATAATAATAATAGATTTCATACCAGCTCCAAACCAAATTATAATAATAGGTCCTAAAGCTACTTTAGG
>JAAZHK010000102.1 GCA_012510745.1 Mycoplasmatota bacterium | reverse complement strand
TATTGAAGAAAATTTTAATAATTTGGTAAAAAGTTTAAACACTGTTGCCGAAACATATCATAAACCAATTATCTTTTCTACCCATCCAAGAACTGCAAAAAGAATAAAAGAAAAAGGTATAATCTTTAACCCTTTAATTAGCAATTTAGAACCACTTGGTTTTTTCGAATATAATGCTTTACAAATGAATGCCTTTTGTGTTTTATCGGATAGTGGTACTGTTCCAGAAGAAAGCGCTATACTTAATTTTCCTGGTATTTCTATGAGGACAAGCACTGAAAGACCAGAAGCTTTAGATGCTGGAAGTATTGTACTGGGTGGAAATGATGAATTTAATATGCTAAGTTCCATTGAGATTGCTGTTAGTTCTTTTGTTTCTGACCGTAAAAATCCCGTTAGAGATTATCAAGATTTAAATGTAAGTGAAAAAGTAGTAAAAATAATTCAAAGTTATTATAATATTGTTAATGAAAGAACTTGGAGAAAAAAGTAAAATAAAGGAGTTAACATGAATAAATTAGTGCAAATTAATATTGTTTGTAATGGTAGTACTGGAAGAATAATGTGTGATATAGCGAAAAAAGCCGAAAAAGAAGGATTTCAAAGCTATATATTTTATGGTAGAGGAAAGCCCAGTAAAGAGTTAAATTGTACAAGAATAGGCAATAATTTAAGTGTTTATTTTCATGTGTTTTTAACTAGATTTTTTAATAAACACGGTCATGGGTCTTATTTTGCAACTAAAAAATTAGTTAGAGAGTTAAAAAAAATTACTCCTGATATCATTCATTTACATAATATTCATGGTTATTATATTAATTTAAAAATATTATTTAATTATTTAAAATATGAATACAAAGGAAAGATTATATGGACATTACATGATTGTTGGTCGTTTACTGGCCATTGTACTCATTTTACAATAGTTGAATGTAATAAATGGCAAGGTAAGTGTTATAAATGTCCACAGGTTACAACTTACCCCAAAGCATTTTTAATAGATACAAGTAAAAAAGAATTTCAAACGAAAAAGAAACTATTTACAGGGTTAAATAATTTAACTATTATAACACCATCTAAATGGTTAGCTGACTTAGTTAAAAAATCATTTTTAAATGAGTATAAAATAGAAGTAATAAACAATGGAGTGGATTTAAATATATTTAAACCAACGTGTGATGAACGAATATATAAAAAATATAATATTCCTAAAAACAAAAAAATTATTTTAGGTGTTGCTAATATTTGGGGTGAAAGAAAAGGATTAAATGATTTTATTGAATTATCTAAAATAATTAATAATGAATATAAAATTGTATTAGTTGGAGTAAACGCTGTGGATAAAAAAAAAATACCTGCTAATATAATATGTGTCAACAGAACTGACAATGCTATTGAATTAGCAAAATTTTATTCAGCTGCATATTGTTATGTTAATCCAACATACGAAGATAATTATCCAACAACTAATATAGAAGCTATTTCTTGTGGAACTTACGTTATTTCATATGATACAGGAGGTTGCAAAGAACAAATAACTAATAATAAAGGATGAATTATTCAAAATAGAAATGAAAAATCATTAGCTAAAGCAATATATAATTTTAAAAAAACTAAAGTTAAATCACCTAATTTTACTATTTTTTCTAAAGAAAAAAAATATGATGAATATATTAAATTATATTCAATGAAATGAGTTGTTATTATGAAAATTTATTATGTATCAACGCTAATATCAAAAAAGAAATTAGACTATATTTTTGAAAATTCCTCAATGAAGCCATTACAATCTGTTCAAAGATATCATCGATTATTA
>JAAZHK010000022.1 GCA_012510745.1 Mycoplasmatota bacterium | reverse complement strand
AATCCTTGCCCTGGTCCAGTTCAACAAAGAACAGTACAACGCACCTTTGTTCATGAAGTTCCTCATACGTGTCCAATTCATACAACAGTAGTAAATAATCATGTATTTAGACATACATATAGACCAGTTTACACTTGCAGTGAACAAAATTGTACTAGTCATGTACAATGCGGATCTTGCAATGACTTTAGATAATAAATGTCACTCTTAGAGTGATGTTTTTTTGTAAACAAATGTCTAATTATTTTTAAAATATTGATTATTGCTAATAATAATAGTATTCTTAAAATAGGAGTGTGATACAGTGATATACCCTTCAATTGATAAGTTATTAAATATAGTTGATTCAAAATATCAACTAGTACATATAGCAGCTAATAGAAGTAAGGAAATGGCTAAAAATAACCATTATCAACTACCAACATACGTATCTCAAAAGAATATTGGCAAAGCTTTAGAAGAAATTGCAGAAAACTTAATTATTATTAAAAACGATTAAGTTTTTTTCTTTTTATTGATATAATAATAATGGTGGGAATATGATAATTAAAAGTTTTATAAAAGAAAAAAAAGGAATGTATAAGCTGGTT
The DNA here is from genome assembly GCA_012510745.1 of Mycoplasmatota bacterium. Classification (GTDB taxonomy): domain Bacteria; phylum Bacillota_I; class Bacilli_A; order RF39; family UBA660; genus JAAZHK01. The sequence goes on along the minus strand of JAAZHK010000022.1, from coordinate 1,625 downwards.
TTTGATAACAATGAACTTGTTGTTCATGAAGATTTAATTTTAAAATATAGCCTATTAAATAAAAAAGAATTAAATATTGAAACGATAAAAAAATTAAGTGAAGAAAATCAAAAATATGAAATTTATAATATGGCTTTAAATTATATTAATAAAAGATTAAGAAGTAAACAAGAAATAGATAAATATTTAGAAACCAAAAACATTAATCTTGCTCTAAAAGAAGAAATATTAAATATACTAACCAAACAAAATTACCTTAATGATGCGATTTATATAAAAGCTTTTATTAATGATCAAATTAATATGACAAAAAACGGACCTTTAAAAGTCCGAAAAGATTTAATTGCAAAAGGAATTTCTGAAGAACTAATAGATGAAAATATGTTTATTTTTACTAATTCTTTAATTAATAAAAGGATTGAACAAATAATTGAAAAGAAAAGAAATACTAATAAAAATAAAGGAGCTTATTTTTTAAAGCAAAAAATTTTATTAGATCTTATTAATATGGGGTATTTAAAAGAAGATGTTTTAACTATTTTAAATAAAATGGTATTTAAAGATAATTTAGATATTTATCAAAAAGAATATGCTAAACTTTATAAAACATTATCCAAAAAGTATTCTGGTATAGAATTAGATTATCAAATAAAACAAAGATTATATCAAAAAGGATTTAGACAAAACTAAATCCTTTTTAATATATTAATTTTATTTTGAATTGCGGGCATTGGTTAAAGAAGATTCTAATAATAAATCATAATGTTTTTTTAAATTATCATCATGAATTATCAAACCATTTTTTTCTCTAAATTTAATTAAGGCTGTAATTTGTAAGGTTTTATCGTTTTCTAATCTTTCTTCTATTATATTATTAATAATCGTATCTTTTACTGTTTTTAAAGCTGGTTTTTCTTTTTGATTTACTTTTAATATAATATGATACACTTAATTAGATTTAACGGGTTCGGTTGTATATTTGCCAATTTCTAATTTAATAACAGCATTTTTAAATTCCTCAACCATTGTACCAGGATTAAAATAACCTAAATCTCCTCCCTCTTCTGCACTGCCCGTGTCATTTGAGAATTCTTTAGCTAAAGCAGCAAAATCTTCTTTGTTATTTAATCTAGTAATAATTTGTTTAGCTTTTGTTAAAGCATCATCTTGAGCTTTATTTTGTTCTTCTTCTGTCATTTCATCAGTTACATTAGGTGTAATTAAAATATGGCTAGCTTTTATATCACCTACTATTTCTTTATCATAATAATCATTAATTTCTTTTTTGGTAATATTTTCTTTAATATAATCTTTAATAGCTAAAGTGCGTTTATAATTTAATGACAAACTCTCTTTAAATTTAGCTTCAGTTGATGTGCCATAATAATATTCTATATATTGCTCAAAAGTTACTTCGTCATTATATTGAGCCTTTAATGTGTTTTTAATATTAGTAATTTCTTTATTAATATTCGAAGTTTCTTCCGCTGTTGTCTTATATGTTTTATTTAATAAATAACTATCAATAGTATCAAATAATATTTTATTAGCATATTCTCCTTTTAATATTTCATAGAAATCTTCGACTGACATATTACCTTCAGTGAGTTCGAACATTTCATCTT
>JAAZHK010000101.1 GCA_012510745.1 Mycoplasmatota bacterium | reverse complement strand
CTTGAAGATTTTTGACCATTTGATAAAATAGTTATTTGATCATTACCGTTTACACTTAATTTATTAACTGTTAATGAAGAATTCTTGCCTAATAAATATTTTATTTTGTGATTATTATTATTACAAAAACTATTTATTAGAACCTTTACATTATCTTTAATATTAATAGCAATATCTTTAATAGGAAAATCCCCTATAAAAAGTTCGGTATCTTTATTAATAGAAAAATCTTTAATTATTGATTCATCTAATACTATTTTATTCATAAATGCTCTCTTTACTTAATTTGTTAGCCTTAATATAACCAGTTTTCTCTATTTCTTTAGCTAATTCAACTCCACCTGTCTTTTGAATTCGACCATCAATCATTACATGAACATAATCTGGTTTTAAATATTCTAATACACGAGGATAGTGAGTAATAATAAGAATGGAAGTTTCACTGTTATCTTTCATATAATTATTAATATTATCACAAACAATTTTTAAACTATCAATATCAAGTCCTGAATCGATTTCATCTAATATAATAAAAGAAGGTTTTAATATCTTAATTTGCAAAATTTCGTTTTTCTTGCGCTCTCCACCTGAAAAATCTTGATTAATTGCGCGATGAACCATATCTAAAGGCATTTTTAAATCATTAACTGCAACCTCAATATCAGTAATAAAATTATATAAATTAACTGGTGTTTTCCTTCTAGCGTTAACAGCTGTTTTAAGAAACTCACTGTTAGTTACACCGTCGATAGATATAGGATTTTGCATGGCTAAAAATATGCCTAGTCTTGATCTTTCATCTACTGATAATTTTATAATACTTTCATTATTAACTAAAATATCTCCCTGAGTAATTTTAAAATCATTATTTCCCATAATAATTTTCGATAAAGTACTTTTACCAACACCGTTAGGACCCATTACAGCATGAATCTCCCCATGATTAATATTTAAATTAAATTTATCCAAAATTTTTTTATCTGCAATTGATACAGTTATATTACTTAAATTAATTTTCATTTTACGTCACCAAACATATTTTAGCACTTTTTTCATTATTTAACAATAAAAAGTCCAGGTTATCCTGGACTTTTCACTGTAGCGTTTCCGCTACATTAATATTATAATCACTTTTTTTATTATTATGCATATTTTTTTTATTTTTTTACATAATATTTATGAATATTCGCAGATATTCATGAAAAGTACCAATTTTGGTGCTTTTATTTTGACTTAATAGCCCTAATTAACTATAATTTAATTGGAGGTAAATTATGAATTGTGTTTTTTGTCAAATAATTAAAAATAAAATTCCTAATTATAAAATTTTCGAAGATAATCAAATAATTGTTATTTTAGATGCTAATCCATGTACTAATGGCCATTCATTAATAATTACCAAACAACATTACGAAAATATTATTGACATTCCACAGGAATTATTAAACCACATAAATGAAATTTGTAAACTTCTTTACCCTTTATTTAAAAAGACATTAGCTTGTGAGGGTTTAACCATTATACAAAATAATAATTATGGTCAAGATGTTAAACATTATCATATGCATTTGATACCACGTTATAAAAACGATTTATTTAAAAATAGTTTTAATCAAAACATAATTCTTCAAATAGAAGAAATCTATCATCAAATAAAAGAGGGCTAGCCTCTTTTTATTTTAGTAACAAATCGATGCACCTAATATAATAGCTAACAAAATATATAATACGATTATAATAATATATCCATTAGATGGTGGACAAGGATTTGGATTACATGACATAACTACACCTCCTTTATATTAGATATAAGCTCCTAGTATGATTACTAATAAAATAAATAATACTAGAACAATAGCTGATGATGATATATAATTACCCATACTTATTCCTCCTTTTTTTCTAGTTCACAATATTTTATGGAAATAAAAGCATAATGTTCTAGGCAAGATGGAATTTTATGTTTATTTATTGTAATTTTATGAAATTATTGCTATGATATATTTACAGTTTTAAGGAGGAAAAAGTGAAAAAAACAAAAAAAATATTATTAACTATAATATTAATATTACTAATTTCTGGTTGTGGAAAAATTCCTAAATTAGAAAATGGACAAGATGTAATGTTCGAATTTACTGAAGGTAATATCTCAGTAGAAGAATTCTATGAAATAT
>JAAZHK010000100.1 GCA_012510745.1 Mycoplasmatota bacterium | reverse complement strand
ATATTATAATGATATTAATAATAGGATATGATAGATGTGAAGATATTGAAAAAATTAAGTTTACTAGTAGCAATGTTTTTCTGTATAACTTTTTTAGATGTTAAAGCAATCGTTATTTCTGGATCTTTTCCAACCAGTTTATCTACAATAAGTGAAGGAGCTTTATTAGAATATCATCCTACATGGTTTCATTATAAATATAATGATAATTATGCGATTATATGTACTGAGATTAATAATATAAACATTCCTATTGGTCGTACTTGTACTATAAACGATGATTGGAATTCTGCTATTAGAGCTGGAGTTGCAGCTATTATAGAATCGGCTAACTTACCAGCAGGAAACGCTAATAATTCAACAGATCGAGAAAACTATTATTATCTTCAGACAACAATAAATAGATTTTTATATAATAAACTTGGTCACAATATTAATGAGGTTAATAATAACTACATTAATAACAGTTTTTTAACAGCTGCTAACACGGCTTTTGATAATTATTCTGCTGCTTTTAATGTAACTTTAAATAGGACTAATATAATTTTAACTGAAAGCGGAAATTATTATATTTCTCCAACTATAACAGTAAGTGCTTCGAATTTATCTAGTTATACAGTAACAGGTAGTGGTGATTTAGAAGTTTATGATAAAACAGGCAATAATTTTAAAGTTAGAGTAGCAAAATCGAAAGTTGAATCGGGCTCAATAGGACCTTTTACGATAACCGTAGTTGGTAAAAAAGAATATTATCAAGCTCGTAATTATAATTGTGGAACTAATAATCAAACAGTAACTCCCAATATTACTAAGTTATATAGTATGGATAGTACAACTACAACAACTGCTTCTGTTTCAACAGGTAGTATTTCGGTAACTAAAAAAGATAAAAATGGTGCTAATTTAGCTGGTGCTGTTCTTCAATTATATAAAGGTAATAATCTAATACAGGAATGGACTTCAACAACGAGTAGTAAGGTAATCTCTAATTTAGTAGTTGATGATGATTACAAAATTATAGAAGTAACCGCCCCAGCTGGTTATATTAAATCTTCTAATATAGAAAATATTACGATAACTAAAGATAATACAACAAATGTTAATATTACTAATAAATCCATTGAAGTTACAATTAATAAAGTAGATACTAAAGCAGAAGGCAAATTAATTAGTAACGGTACAACTAAATTTAAACTTTATTATATGAATGGTAATGAAGAAATTTCTATAAATATCTCAACAGTAAATGGAACTGTTAAAGTAACAGATAGCTCTACTTTTAAATTAATTGCCGGAAAAACATATTATTTAAAGGAATTAGAAGCTCCTTTAGGATATACGATCAACTCAGAAGTATTATCTTTTGTAATGTTAGCTAATGATACCCAGAAAGTTGATTTTGGCAATTTTACAACTAAATTAATTATTAATAAATATATTAAAGATACAACTACTAGACTTAAAGATGCGAATATAAGTGTATGTCGTTATAATGATGAAACGGACTTATATGATATTTGTAACAATTATAGTACCGACGAAAATGCTTTAATAATAAATTCTTTACCAATTGGTAAATATCAAATAAAGGAAGAATCGGCTCCTGATGGATATATTTTAGATAATAACGTTTATGAGATAGAAATTACTGAAGAAGACAATGAACATACTATTGATATTTATAATGACATTATAATTGTACCAACTCCCGAGCCTATACCTAAAACTGGTATAAATATATGGATTTTAATTATAACTAGTTTAATATTAATAAGTGGGGGAAGCCTTTTATATTTTAACAATAAAAAAAGATTAAAAAGACCTTAATAGGTTTTTTTTTGACAAAAAAAATGGTTTATTATGATTATAATAATTTTATTAGGAGATTTTATGAAAAAGAAGATTATAT
>JAAZHK010000099.1 GCA_012510745.1 Mycoplasmatota bacterium | reverse complement strand
AACAGGCATAATGCAAATAATATTTTTATCTTTATAATAAAGAATATCTTTAACAATATGATTCTTTTTATAATAATTATAATCATTAATAAAAGGAAAAATAAAGTTATCTACTTTAATATTAATATAATATTTCTTTTTCTGGTAAATTTCCTCAACAATTATATTATGATCTTTATTAATGAGATACTCATAATAATGATATTTTTTAAAGATTGTTTTTTTTAACAAGATAATTAAAATTATTATTATTATTAAAAAAAAACTTAATCTAATTATTTTGTAATACTGCTTCATTGTACTTCTAACAAAAAAGGTCTTTTAATTAGACTCTTTTTTTTCCTTTTCAATTTTGTATTTTTTCTTTTCTTCCATCATAAAAGTTGTAATAGCAGTTTCAATCTCATCTAAAGATTTTTTACTAATAAAAGAAATTTTAACAACTTCTTTAATAGTATCAATATTGATACTACCCCAAATAATATTAGCTACAATATTTAAATCATTAAACATATCAGGGGTAATAGAATCTAGAAAATGGCCAAATAAGATTCTTTTACGACCTATCAGAATTCTTTTATTAGTTAATACCACAACACATGTATTAAATATTTGTAAAGAATCAACTGTCTTTTGACCAGTAAAAGCATAGATAACTTTTTCATCAGGATTTAAATAACTTTCAATAACTTTTGAGTGTTTGTCAATTCGCCAAGCTATAGTAGATGGGTATTTTAACTTAAAATTATGAACTAGTTGAGATACTTTTTTCATTAATTACCTCCTATAATACCATAATCTTTAAAAGTTTTGACCAAATCTTCCGTACCTGTTAAACCTACTATTTTGTTTATAATTGCGTTATCTTTCACTATTACAAATGTTGGTGTTCCGTCTTTAATTAATTCTTGTTCATTTTCAATGATTTGATAATATTCTGCTTCACTTATATTATCTATATTTATAGAATAAGCATCTAAATCATAACTATGTAAAACCCTATTAAATACTGGGGTTTGTAAAGTACATGCGCCACATGATAACCTAGTAATATAAATAATAGCAGGCTTAGAAGAAGTTGCTTTGATCTCGAAATATTCATTTACAGTAATTTCTTGTGATGGTTTTTGTTCTTCTTCAGATATCTCTGTATAAAATTCTGCTAAAGGATTTACTACAGGTTGATTTTCTTCACTAATTAGTGAAGATATTATAAAAGTTCCTATAATTATAACAATAAAAATAATAATAATAATTAGTTGTTTCTTTTTTTCTTTTTTCATTTTATATACTCCTATAAAATATTATAACATTACTGATATTCTAAGTAAAGATAAGTTTCAGCTTTTCTAATATGCTAATTACTTGGTTTAAAATCGTATTAAAATAATCTAAGATAATTATAATATATGAATCGTTATTTTCTTGCCAAATACCTTTTTTAGTAATTTTTGCATTACTTTCTTTTATTTTTAATATATCTAAATATTGATATTCACCATAAATATATTTAATTTCAGCTAATCCTTCATCAATTAATTTAGCTTGTAACAATTCATTGTCAACAAACACCCAAACTAATGCACGCTTATATTTATCTTGCTTATCGCTTTTAGGGTCATATTCTATAGTTATCATTTTTGCATTATTTAATAATTGACAAGTATATTCTTTTGCTTTAGGACCAAAAGGTTTATCATTTATTTCTTTTGTATCTATTGCTAAAAAACGATATGAAGCTGTTTTACCTTGATAAATAAATTTAGCTGTATCACCATCTATGCAAGATGCTAGAGTAACTTCTTTTTTATAATCAGCATTGACTTTAAGAGGAAAGAAAAATAAAAGCATCAATAATATTTTCAACATATATATCACCTTCTTTATTTTATCATATATAGCTTTTTTAAAGCATATATATTTTAAGAAAAGAGGATTATATGAAAAATATTAAAATAGGCATTCCACGAGCTTTATTATATTATAAATATAAAGACTTATGGCTTACTTTTTTTAACTACTTGAAATGTCCTATTATCATTAGTGAAAAAACTAATAAAGAAACAATTAAAAACGGTAGTAAATATTTAATTGATGAATCATGTTTATCAATGAAAATATATATGGGACAAGTATTAAATTTAATAGATAAGGTCGATTATTTATTAGTACCTAGAATAATCCACTTAAAACGTAAAGAAAAATTATGTACTAATTTTTCAGCTTTATATGACTTAGTTCACAATGTTTTTCCGGAAGTTAAAATATTACACTATAATATTGATGTCAAAAAACACGATTATCAATTTTTTCAATTTATTAAGATGGGAAGAATCTTAAAAAAGAGTTTTTTAATTACCACAATCGCTTATATTAAGGCAATAAGATTTAGTAATAAAATGAAAAAGAAAAAAGTTATTAAACAAAAAAACTTATTAGAAAATAATAACATAAAAATATTATTAGTAGGTCATCCATATAATCTATATGATAGATTAATTGGTGGTTCGATTGATAAATTTTTAAAAAAAAATAACATTAATGTTATTTATGCTGATATATATGATAAAAAGAGATTTAATAAAGAATATTGCCAAATATCCACTTCTGTATATTGGACTTACACGAAAGAATTAATGGGATCAGTTATTCATTATAAAAATAAAGTCGATGGAATAATTTTATTAACTACTTTCCCTTGCGGAATTGATTCCTTATCTAACGAAATGTTTTTTAGAAAAATTAAAGATGTTCCTATTACAAGTATTATCATTGATGATTTAGATTGTGAAGGAGGATTAGTAACTAGATTAGAAAGTTTTGTTGATATTATAAAAGAAAGGAAAAATAACTAATGAATGAATTAATAATTAGTTTTCCTCATTTAGGAGAATATTATATACCTATTGAATATCTATTAAAAAAGTTAATTAACATTAAAATTATGCCCGCTCCTTTTATTACTAAAAGAACCATTAATTTAGGAGAAAAATATAGCCCTGATTTTGTCTGTATTCCTTTTAAATACAACTTAGGGAATTACATAGAAGCTCTAGAAAAAGGTGCTAATATATTAATTCAAGCTAGTGGCGGTTGCCGATATGGATATTACGCTGAGGTGCAAGAACAAATATTAAAAGATTTAGGTTATAAATTTACATTTTTTAACATTATGGAAAAAGGTCATTTTTCTATAATCTCTTTATACAAAATATTTAAAAAATTAAATAAGAAGTTGAAATTCTATAAGTTTTTATATTATTCCTTAATTACTTTATTGATGATTAATTATCTAGATAAAATTGATCACTATATTCGTTTAAATATAGGTTTTGAAACAATTGAAAATAGTTTTGATAATTTAAAAAAGAAAATGGTAAATGATTTTATTCATACTAAAAGTTTTTATCAATTAACTAAAAGTTATTTTAAATATAAGAAACTTTTCCATCAAATTCCTATAAAAGATAAAACCAATTGTATGAAAGTCGGAATTATTGGAGAACTTTATACCTCAATGGAGCCATTTGCTAGTTATTTTTTAGAAAAGGAATTAGCTAAAATGAATATTGAAATAACTAGATTTACTAATATAACATATTTATTAATTACTAAAGCTCTTAAAAGAAAGAAAATCTTAAAGTTTAGTAAAAAATATCTTAGATATACTATTGGAGCTGATGGAGCAGATAATGTAGCTAGAGCTAAATATTTAGCTAATCATGGCTATGATGGATTAATCCATATTAAACCTTTTGGTTGTACTCCAGAAATAACTGCTATACCTATTATTCAAAAGGTTTGTGAAGATATGAATATTCCTATTATATATTTTTCTTTTGATGCTTCTACTTATGAAGGTGGTATAAAAACGAGATTAGAAGCCTTT
>JAAZHK010000098.1 GCA_012510745.1 Mycoplasmatota bacterium | reverse complement strand
TTAAACCCAATATTATATAACTAATAGTCATTAAAGGAGTCAGAAAAAGAGTAATTAAAGATATTTCTTTTATTCCTTTGATAATAATTAGAAAAGTTAAAACAGCTATTATAATACCTATTACTAACGGATTTACCTGAACAACTGATGATATTAATTTAGAGATTGTATTAGACTGAATTGTTAAAAATCCGATTATATATGCTAATATTATTAACAGAGCATAGGTAGTTGCTAATTTTTTTCTATTTAAACCTTTATTTATATAAGAATAAGGGCCTCCAATAAACTCTTCATTTTGTTTTTCTTTATATTTTATTGCTAAATAAGCTTCTATAAAAGATAAAGGAGCAACTATAAACGACGATATCCAAAGCCAAAAAATAGTACCTGGACCACCAAGATAAATAGCTAGAGCAACTCCTGATATTGATCCTACTCCTATTTTGCCTGATAACGATAGACATAGCGGTTTTAACACACTAGTGTCAGTATATATACTTTTCACTATCTTTTTTAAATTAAATTGAAGAAAGCGAAATTTAAAGGTATATTTCAAACCCATAGATATTAAAATAATAGATAAAATACCCCATAATAATTTATTTAATACTATTAACATTTTATCACCATTAAAAGTATATTATAGCTTTTATTAAATATTAAAAGGATATCATAAGGTGATATCCTTTTTATACTTCGATTGTTTCTAACGGTTCATTTTGTTTAGCTATGATTATATTTTCACTATTAAATTTAACTTTATCCAAACTTTTTTTCATAGTATTATACGCTAATTCTTCCGTATTGTTTTTTTCACTTAGATGAGTTAAAATAACATATTTAGTTTTAGAACCTACCTTTTTTTGCATATATTTAGCAATCATATTATTAGATAAATGACCAATATCGCTAATAATTCTCTGTTTTAAAATTAAGGGGTAAGAACCTTTAATAAGTATTTCTTCATCATGATTACTTTCTACTATGTAAATATCTTTATTATCTAATTCAGCTAATATTTTTTTATTTATATAGCCAGTATCTGTTATATAAACCATTTCTTTATTAAGGTAACTAATAATATAACCTACTGAACATTCAACATCGTGAGAAGTATATAATAATTTAATGTTAAAATTCGCTAGTTTGAATTCCTCTTTTACAATTTCTATATTATCTTTAGCAACATATTTATTTATTTCTTTAACCATATTTAAAGGTACATATACTTTCGTATTAATTCTCTTTAATAAACCAGATAATCCCAATATATGATCGTGATGACAATGAGTTATTAAAATTCCTTTTATATTATTAATGTTTAGTTCTTTATTATCAAGAATATTTTTTAAATGACGATAATTTAATCCAGCGTCTATAAGAATAATATTATCATTTTGTCTTAATAAAGTACAATTAGCTTTAGAACCACTAGCTAATATATCTATTTTCACTTTAATAAAAATCTAACGGGTTTAAAGAACTAGATGTTTCATATGTTAACCCTCTCCTTATTTCAAAGTGCAAATGGGTACCAGCTGTGGGATCATCCTTTGTTGGTGCGGGAATAACATAACCAGTATTACCCATCGAACCTATCCTTTGACCTATTGTAACAACTGAACCAATTTTTACATTAAGGCCTACTAAGTGAGAATATAACGTATAATAGCCATTATTATGATCTATTACTATATATTTGCCAAAAGTTGATTTAGAAGGACTAGTTTCAGCAATTATTACTGTTCCGTTATTAGCAGCATATATTGGAGAACCATAACCAGTACAACAAATATCAATAGCACTATGGAATCGCCCATCTCGCCAGTCATAATAATCAGAAATAATATATGACGGATCGGTAGGCCATGCCCAGTAGCCTGTATCTCCTAATTTTATATTAGAAGTACTTCCTTTTACAACAATTCTATTTACAGCTGGTGTAATTTCAATATTTTCTGTAATAATAGCACTATTAATATTGCCATTAATTTTTTGAATTTTCTTTGTAATTTTATTTAAACCGTTTGAACCTGCTTGTTTAACAGTGGAATATCCCATATAAACACTAGTATCATATTCAATTTCTGTTTTGAATTCTATGTCTTGATATTCTTCAACGTGAATTTCTTCTACTATATTAAAAGCTGTTGATAGCATTCCTACTGTAATTTGTTGTCCCGGATATAATAAGGCATTTGCGCTTTTTAAATTAGTGTTGGCAACTAACAATTCTTCTACTGCCATTTTATTGTTAAAAGCTATTTCCAATAAATTATCTCCTGGTTTTACAGTATAAAAACTCTTATTAGTATTTTCACCAAATAATAAATATTGACTTAATTCATCAACACTTAAGTAAATTTTATCGTTAACTGCTATTCTATCTTCTTTAATAGTTATATTATTTTCAATATATATATTTTCAATTATGGTTCCAACATCTTTAATTTCTTCTTGTGTATTATTAGCAAACTTTTCATAATTTTCTTCTTCAATAAAAGCTTTTACTGTATTTTGAACAGAGTCTTCAAATATCTTTTTATTTAACACGTTTATAATTTTATCATCTTGATCTTTATCTACGGCCGAAATTGTTATTTTATATCCATTAATAGTAAACGGTTCTGTATCCTTTATTTTTTCATATATGTCACTAATTGAAGAAATGCTTTCATTGTATGTTATTTCTTTTTGGATATTCAAATTTTTAGGAACATATACTTTATTAACATCATATTGTTCCTTTATTCTATCTTGTTCATTATCAATATATTTCTCTAATTGAGATTTTGATTTAATCAAGCCGATAGAGTTACCATTTAAATATACTCTATATACTTCTTTAGGAATATCCTTTGTTTCTTTAAAATTCGAAAATGTCAAAAAACAACTAAGCAAAAAAGATAAAATAATCATAAAAATGGTTTTTTTAGTCATTATAACCACCTTTAGATTCTTTATGATAATTTAAAAAAGTACTAGTATCTCTTTTAAATAGCAATTGAATAGTTGCTGTTGGACCATTACGATGTTTAGCTATAATTAATTCACTTTCGCTAGTATGATTTTCATTATCAGCTTCTTTATTATAATAATCATCACGATAAAGGAAAGACACTATATCAGCATCCTGTTCTATTGAACCGGACTCTCTTAAATCACTTAGATTTGGACGTTTGTTTTCTCGCCCCTCTACCGCTCTAGACAATTGAGCTAAAGCTATAACGGGAACTTTTAATTCCATAGCCATTGTTTTAAGAGATCGTGATATATCAGCTACCTCTTGTTGACGATTAGAACCATATTTTCCACTACTAGAAATTAATTGTAAATAATCAATTATAACTATTCCTAAACCATTCTCACTACTTGCTAAGCGACGACACTTTGCTCTAATTTCGCCAATAGTTATACCCGGAGTGTCATCCATATATAACTTGGCATCAGCTAGTTGGCTTATTGCCTCGTTTACTCTTTTCCAATCATTATTTAACAAATTACCCGTTCTTAATTTCTGACCTTCTATTTGACCCAAAGAACTTAGCATGCGCATAGCTAATTGTTCAGAACCCATCTCAAGATTAAATAAAGCTACTGTTTTATCAGTATTTATAGCAATATTAGTAGCTATATTTAAAGCAAATGCTGTTTTACCCATAGCAGGACGAGCAGCAATAATTATTAATTCGTTTTCATGAAAACCACTAGTTATTTTATCTAAGTCACGCCATCCACTTGGCAATCCTGTTATATCCCCCTTTTTTTCAGCTAATTTTTCCAAATTAGCCTGGGCTTTAAATAAAACATCTTGAACAGTTCTAAATTCAGTGGAACGTCTATTTTTAACTATACTTAGCACTTTTCTTTCAGCTTCGTCTAAAGTTTCATTAACTGTTCCCTTAGGATTGTAACCCATAGTAATAATCTCAGTAGATGTTTCTATTAAATCTCTTAATAATTTATTATCTTCAACTATTTTGATATAATATTCAATATTAGCAGCAGTTGGAACAGACTCTAATAGATTTGTTAAATATTCTATTCCTCCTGATTGATCTAACGTTTTATTTTTTTGCATTTTAGCCGTTACAGTTGTAAAATCAAGTGGAACTTTCTCCTCTACTAATTCTCTTATAGCTGCAAATATTTTCTGGTGAGATAAAGAATAAAATGACTCTTCTGTTAAATCTTCACAAGCTTTTTGTAAGGCATATGGAGATAAAAACATAGAACCTATAACTGATTGTTCTGCTTCAATATTATTTGGTAATACTTTAACCATTTTTTCACCTTCTTTACTTCTTTATCTCGATTTTTATTATAGCTTTAATATCTTTATATAATTCAATAATAACACTATGAATACCTAAAGATGTTATGTTAGTCACTTTAATTTGTTTTCGATTTAATTGATAACCTTTTTTGGCTAATTCTTCAACAATTTGTTTAGAAGTAATACTACCAAACATTTTATTATCATTACCTGTAGTAACTGTAAAAGATATATTTGTTTTTTCTAATCTTTCTTTATTTTCAATTGCCTGTTTTATTATGTTTTGCTCTTCTTGTTGTTGTTCTTCTTTAATTGCTGCTAACTTTTTTACATTACGCTCACTATAAGGAATGGCATAATTATTTTTAATTAAAAAATTTTGTCCAAATCCATCTTTTACTTCTTTTATATCATCCTTTTTGCCTTGCCCTTTTAAATCTTTTATAAATATTACTTTCATATGACCTCCTAAATTTTATACTAGGACTTGGAGTAATTATATCATATTGTATATAAGAAAAAAAGACTTTAAGCTTAAGTCTTTTTTATTTTGTATATGGTAATAACGCTATTGCGCGAGCTCTTTTAATTTGTTCTGCAATATGTCTTTGATGTCTAGCGCATGCTCCGGTAACCCTTCGAGGTAATATTTTACCTTTTTCATTAATATATTTCTTTAACGATTCTACATCTTTATAATTAATATTTTTACCGGTTGAACACATATAACATATTTTTTTCTTTTTTCTATAAAATTCTGCCATGTTCTCCTCCTATTTAAAATGGTAGTTCTTCATCACTTATTTCTATATTATTACCAAAATCAGCAAAAGGATCTTTTTCAACATTAATTGAAGTTTCTTCTGCAAAATCATATGGCGTTGGTTCTTTTGTAGATGAAGGGTTGCTTTCTGTTTTATTTTTAGAACCTAAAAATTGAACACTATCTGCTACAACCTCTGTTATATATCTTTTTTTACCTGTTTCATCTTCATAATTTCTAGTTTGGATTCGACCATCTATTGCAACTTGGCTTCCTTGGGCTAAATAGTTTTTAACATTTTCGGCTTGTTTTCTCCAAACAACAATATTTATATAGTCTACATCTTTTTCACCAGCTTGATTAGTAAAAGGTCTATTAATAGCAATACTAAAAGTAGCGACTGCAATGTTGCTTCCTGTATATCTTAATTCAGGATCTTTAGTTAATCTTCCTATCAAAAATACTTTATTCATTTTTACCTCTTTCTTAATCTTCGACTTTTATGATTAAATGACGAAGAATATTTTCATTTATAAGTGCTAAACGGTTGAATTCGTTAATAGCATTACTATTTTCAGATTCAATTAAATAAAGAAAGTAGTAGCCAGTATTATGTTTATTAATAGTATATGCTAGTTCCTTTTGACCCATTTCTTTTTCTTCTTTAATAGAAGCTTGATTATCTTCTAATGTTTTTTTCATATCCTCAGCAATACCCTTAATTTCTTGTGTTTCTAAATTTGGGTTTACTATAAACATGATTTCATATTTTGTCATTATTACACCTCCTCTTGGACATTCGGCCAATTTAATTGGCAAGGAATATTAAATACTCGTTATAGATTATAGCATTTAATTTTTTGAAAGTAAACTACTTTTACTATTATATTAGGAATTATTTAATTTAAACATTAAATCGAAAATGACATATATCTCCATCTTGCATTAAATAATCTTTGCCCTCTAACCTTGCTTTCCCTTGTTCTTTTACTTTTAATTCACTTCCATAATTTATTAAATCATTATAACTAATTACTTCAGCTCTAATAAATCCTCTGGCAAAATCACTATGAATAATACCAGAACAATCTCTTGCATTCATTCCTTTTTTAAAAGTCCAAGCTCTAACCTCGTCTGTTCCTACTGTAAAAAAAGTTGCTAAATTTAATAAGTCATATGTTGTTTGAATTAATTGATCTAATCCACTTCTTTTGATTCCTAAAGCTTTTAACATTTCCTGTTTATCATTTTCTTCTAATTCACTAAGTTCTGATTCTATCTTAGCGCATATTTTAATTAATTTAGATCCTTCTTTTTTTGCATATTCCTCAACTATTTGAATGTAATTATTGTTTTTATTATTTATATTCTCTTCATTGATATTAGCTAAATAAATAATTGGTTTAAGTGTTAAAAATTTATATGATTTTAGTACTTCTATTTCTTCGTTTGTATAATTTATAAGTCTTAATGGGATATTTCTTTCTAATGCTTCTTTTGATTTTCTTAGTACTTCTAATTCTTTAATTCCTTCTTTATCTTTGGTTGTTTGAACTTTCTTTGTCATTTTATCAATTCGGTTATTTATGATTTCTAAATCTGCTAGCATTAGTTCTAAATTAATGATTTCAATATCCCTAATAGGGCTTGTTTTTCCTTCGACATGTATAATTGATCCATCATCAAAACAACGAACAACATGACAAATAGCATCAACTTCACGAATATGAGATAAAAATTTATTCCCTAATCCCTCTCCTGTAGAGGCTCCTTTTACCAATCCTGCTATATCAGTAAATTCAAATCCTGTTGAAATTGTTCTTTTAGGATTGTACATATTTTTTAATACTTCGATTCTTTCATCAGGTACTACTACC
>JAAZHK010000097.1 GCA_012510745.1 Mycoplasmatota bacterium | reverse complement strand
TAATATATCGAGAGAAGTATTAAACTTTAAAAGTCCGAATGAAATAGTAAAAGAATATTTTGAAACTCAATTAGCAAGGTAAATTTAAAAAAACACAAATGTGTAACATATGATTGATTAATCTAGAGATAGTATTAATAAAGATTAAAAAAACGATTGACTTTTTCCATATAAAATATTATTATTAAGATGCATGATACATAATTGTTCATGCAACACTTTTACGGTTTAATGTGAAAGTGATCAACCAAAACCCCCTGAAGTTCCCACGAAAGTGGGAACATTTTTTGTTTTAACCAGTGTTTATAAGGGTTTGTGGGCATTTTGCACCTTACAACTTTCTCATAAAAACTACAAAATAACTACAATTTAGATACAATAAACTACGATCAAACCTTATAATTACTGGCTTTGAGAGATTGTATCTAACTACAAAAAAATTACAATTATTCAGTAATAATTTTTAAACCGTAATAATTAACAAGATATATTCAGGACCTAGAAACAGGTCTTTTTGTTTGTAATTATATTAAATACTGAATAGGAGATTGCGGCGCTCTCTTTAGGGGGTATTAGTTTTACGGTTTAACCGTTAGTAATTTTAATATTTGCTCTCTTCAAATGGAATGTGCTAAAAATAAAATTTTACAGTATTTCCAATACAAAATTACCAAAATTACATAATACATTACGGTAAAACCGTAATTTTGTGATATAATTATATCAGTTATTAAAACTTTAGGGAGTAGTGAAATTATGGCAAGAAGAGAAGTTATGTCAAAAGCAAAAAAATCTCAAAATGATGAGTTTTATACTCAGTATGTAGATATTCAAAAAGAGCTTAATGCTTATTTAGAATATAATCCTGATGTCTTTAGAAATAAAATCATTTTATTACCATGTGACGATCCGGAGTGGAGTAATTTTACTAAATTTTTTGCTCAAAATTTTGAAAGGTTTGGTATAAAAAAATTAATAAGTACAAGTTATGCCCATGAAAGAAAACATATAGAAGAACCTTACCAATTAACATTATTCGAATCAGAATCTCCAAAATTTGATAAGTCTAAGACAAAAACACATGGCAAAATTTTTACTTTGGATAGTGATACAAATAAATCTGGAAGAATAGATATTAATGATTTAAAGTGGGACTATTTGAAAGGTGATGGAGACTTCAGATCGGATGAAGTAAAAAAACTTAGAAATGAAGCAGATATTATAATAACTAATCCTCCATTTAGCCTGTTTAGAGAATTTTTAGCATGGATTATGGAAGCAAAGAAACAATTCCTAATAATTGGAAGTATAAATTGTATAACATATAAAGAGGTTTTTCCATTAATAAAGGATAATACTGTATGGCTAGGTAATGGAATGGGTAGATGGATATCAGGGTTCATTGTTCCAAAAGGATATGAATTATATGGTAGTGAGGCTAAAATAGATAAAGAAGGAAATAGAATTGTTGCAACAAATAGTTGTTTGTGGTTAACAAATTTAGAACATGGTAAAAGACATCAACCCTTGCAATTAATGACTTATAAAGATAACTTAAAATATAGTAAACATAAAGATATAAAAGAAAATGGATATCCAGAATATGACAATTACAATGCAATAGATGTTTCATTTACAGATTCTATTCCTTCAGATTATAAAGGAATTATGGGAGTGCCTGTTACTTTTTTAGATAAATATAATCCTGATCAGTTTAGAATTGTAGGATTAGGAAATGGTGCTGAATTATTTGGACCAAGTAAAATTTATGAAAATCCGGTTATGCATAAGAATGGTAAGACTTCAAACGGAAATGCTATAAATAGAGTATTGGTATATAGAACTACTGAAGATTCAAAGGTTTATTATACAGCTGATAATGTAGATTATCCTTTGTTTGCTCCATATGCCAGAATTCTAATTGAATTTAAGGAGGAAAATGATGAAAACGTTGCTTAAAACAGATTTAACTGTACAAGATATAAATGAGGGTTTTGTTTATAACACTTATGAAGGAAAAGGTTTATTTGGATGGAATGGTAAATTAACAATCCAACCTGAATATCAAAGAAATTATATATATGCCGATGGTAAAAAGGATGTTGCAGTAGTAGAATCCTTACTAAAAGGATATCCGCTAGGTTTGATTTATTTTGTAAAGGTTGCTGAAGATAAATATGAAGTATTAGATGGGCAACAACGTATTACTAGTTTTGGACGTTTTATTACAAATAAATTTCCCATTGTAGATGAAAATGGAATGGAACAATATTTTGATGGATTATCAGAAGATAAGCAAAAGAGAATTCTTGAATCACCATTAACAATTTATATTTGTGAAGGAGAAGAAAGTGAAATAAAAGAATGGTTTGAAACAATAAATATTGTAGGTGTACCATTAAATCATCAAGAATTATTAAACGCGATACACTCAGGTCCGTTTGTAACAAAAGCTAAAGAAGAATTTAGTAATAGCCAAAATGCTAATACTGCTAAATGGAGTGCTTATATTAATGGTGATGTTAATAGACAGGATTATTTGGAAACAGCTCTTAAATGGGTCAGCAAGAATAATATTTCAGGATACATGAGTAGACATAGGAGAGATGATAACATTAATGAATTAAAAACATATTTTAATTCTCTTATTGATTGGGTTTCAATAGTGTTTATTGATGTGCTTCCACAAATGAAAGGTTTAGAATGGGGTGACTTATATGAAACATATCATTCAAAATCGTATAATCCTCAATCTATTCATGAAGAAGTAATGAAATTATATAATGATATGTATGTTCAAAATAAAAAAGGTATTTTTGAATATGTTTTGGGTGAATGTGAAGATACCAAATTATTAAATGTCAGAGTATTCGATGAACCAACTAAAAGACAAGTTTATAATAATCAAACAATAATAGCTCAACAAAAAGGTATTTCAAATTGTCCTTTATGTGCAGTTGGCAATAATTCAAATAAGGATAAAATATGGGAATTAAGAGAAATGGATGCAGATCATGTAACAGCTTGGAGTAAAGGAGGAGCAACAGACATTACAAATTGTGAAATGTTATGTCAAACTCACAATAGAGCAAAAGGGAATAGATAGGAACATAGAAATATGTTCTTTTTTATGTTTACCTTTTCTCCTGAAGAGAGTATAGATACAAACTAAACCTTTATAAACACTGGGTTTGCAGTTATTACAGGCTTTAAAAAGGGTATTTTGAACTACAATCTATATACAAATTAGAGGTTATGCTCTCTTCAAAATTTACTTTTTAGGCAAAAATTAGCCAATTATTGCAACTTTTTAGCAATTTAGTGCAGTTTTATTGCAATTTATTACAACTTTTCAGTAACATTTCGACCCCCTGAAGGAGCCGAAAGGCTCCACTTTTTGTATTATTTATATACTGTAAAATTTAAAGTTTCTATGATTAATAATAAAGTTGGCACTAAAAAAAATAAAGATTGATAAAAAGATTGTTAAAAGTTTAAAAATTGTGTATAATAGCAATAAGAAATGAAAAACATATTTTAAAATACTAAGAAATAGAAGTAATATTAGAACTAAATTAAAGAGAGTTGATGTTTGGTGCAAATCAATATTAAAGCTAATATGAAAAACACTATGGAGTTATATATCTGAAATAACAGTAGGGTATATCGTATATATGCGTTAAATATTTGAGGTAATTATATTTATAATTACAAAATAAGGTGGTACCACGAGTAATCTCGTCCTTTTAGGACTTGCTGCTCGTTTTTTTATTATTTAAGGAGGAAATAAGATGATAGAAAAAGAAAAGTTGAAGGATTATGCTAACAAATTAATGTTTGATTTAAAAGAAGAAGAATATGATTTTTTACAAAAAGAAATCGAATTAGTTTTAGAACAAGCTGCTTTTATTGAACAAATAGAAGCTATAAAAGATGTTGAGCCTATGAGGTTTCCGTTTATAACTTATGAAACAGAATTACGAAATGATGAAGTGGAAGAATCACTTGATATTAGTGATATCTTAAGAAATGTTGAAAATTCTTATTTAGATCAAGTAAAAGTACCAAAGGTGGTGAGTTAAATGGAATATGAAAAATTAAATATTTCGGATTTAAAACAAAAATTAGAAAATGAAGAACAAGCCAAAGAGTTATTTTTAAATGCTAAAAAAAATGCTGAAGAATTTAATATCTTTAAAACTATAGTAGAAGAATTTAATATGGAAGATAATAAAACTTTATTAACTGGTATTCCGTATATATTAGATGATAATATTTCTACAAAAGAAATATTAACAACTGCATCTTCTGAAATGTTAAAAGATTATATACCTGTTTATGATGCTACGGTTTATCGAAAATTAAAAGAAGCGGGTGCGGTATTATTAGGTAAAACTTCTATTGATGAATTAGGAATAGGTTCTAATGGATCATTAGGTAGCGCTACTGCAGTTGCTGAAGGAATCGTTCCTTTTGCAATTGGAAGTGATACAGGAGGTTTTTTTAGAACAACTGCAGCATCTAAAGGGGTAGTTGGTTTTAAACCTACTTATGGAAAAGTTTCAAGATATGGTTTATTTCCAGTAGCTTCTAGTTTGGATACTATATCTTGGTTTACTAGATCAGTAAAAGATAGTGCGATTATTATGAATTTCTTAAAGGGAAATGATAAATATGATATGACTTCACTTAAAGATGATGGTATAGATTATACTAAAAGTTTAAATGACGATATAAGAAGTAAAAGATTATTTTATTTTAAGGAACTTTATACGGAAGACTTTAAAAACATCATAAACCAATTTCAAGAGTTAGGATTTGTTATTGAAGAAGTTTCCTTTTTTTCAAAATTATTAAAGGCGGTTTCTTTTACTTATAAAATAATATCTTCAGCTGAGGCTACAAGTAATAATGCTAATTTAACGGGTATTTTATTTGGAACAAG
>JAAZHK010000021.1 GCA_012510745.1 Mycoplasmatota bacterium | reverse complement strand
GCTATATTGGATGAAACCAAGAATATAGAAAAATACAATTATTATAGAAATCTATATAATTTAATTTCTCAACAAATTGCATTATCTTTAATTTTAATGGAAAAGCTCAGTATAATTCGTAACAGTATAGTAGTAATGGATGAAATAGAATTTCCTATTGTAGACTATGATATATCAATATTTCAAAAAAACATTGATTTTATTGCAGCTGTTCATCCTGAAAATGCTTTTGGAACATTTTATCAAAGTTTTGACAAAATTAAATTTAAAACATATCAAAAGAGAAAGGATTGATTTTATGAATTTAACTTCTGAGGAATTAGCAAAAGAAAAAGAATATCTAATCAAAACATTAAAAATTATAAATAGTATAATAAACGAAAATGATTCTTCTATAAAAGACAAAATGGAAGAAATTACAGAAATGAAAAAATATATTTGGGATAATAATAGTGTTTTAGATGATATTGAAATTGCTACAGGAATGTATAATGTAAATCAAGATGTGGATGCGACAAATGAAAATATTAGGACATTGCAGAAATTAAAAAAATCATTAGTTAATCCTTATTTTGGTAGAATCGATTTTGTAAGAGATTCTATTAATCAGTCAGTATACATAGGTATTAATGGAATAATGAAAAATCTTGACTTTTATGTTTTTGATTGGAGAACTCCCATTGCAAGTATGTTTTATAATTACGGAATAGGTCCTGCAACTTATGATGCTCCTTTTGGAAAAATCGAAGGAGATATTACTTTAAAAAGACAATATAAAATACAAGATGGTAATATTTTAAGGTGTTTTAATAGTGATTTAAATATAGATGATGATTATTTGCAAGAAATTCTATCTAAATTTTCTTCTGATAAAATGACAAATATAGTTAATACTATTCAAAAAGAGCAAAATGAAATAATTAGAAATATAATAGATAAATATTTAATAGTTCAGGGAATCGCAGGAAGTGGTAAAACCTCTGTGGCATTACATCGGATTGCATACCTACTTTATAAAGAAAAGAATTTAACATCAAATAATGTGTTAATTTTTTCTCCAAATGATGTTTTTTCAGAATATATTTCACAAGTTTTACCAGAACTTGGTGAAGATAATGTTCTCCAAACAACATATAGTGATTTTTCTCAGTCCTATATTAAAGGATTTAAAAATATAGAGAGTTTCTCTAGTTTTGTAGAAAGATATTATAAATTAGATGAAGTGGATAAAGAAAGATATACAATAACAAAATTCAAATTATCAAACGATTTTAAAGATTTACTTGATTTGTTTTTAGAAGATTATATTAAAAATATATTTTTTTCTAAAGACATAAAGGTTAATGATATTGTAATAAATAAAAATCATTTAAACGATCTTTTTCATAATAGGTATAAATCAAGACCTATTTTAGCTAGATTAGAATATATAGCAGAAAACATTTGTGATATTGCAAATGTTCCATATAAAAGATATGGAAAAACCATTCAAAATAAGATACGTGAATATTTAAATGTGAGTTTGAGCACAAAAGAATTATATTCAAAAATCACATCATCTAAAGAATTTCAAAAGCAATCGACTGTTCAAAAGAATATTGATATTTCTACAGGGGAAACACTATTATTTGAAGATTTGATCCCCCTGTTGTATTTGAATTTTGAATTAAATGGATATCCTAATATTGATAATATTAGACACATAATAATTGATGAGGCTCAAGATTATACTATGCTACAATTATTAATGTTAAAAAAAATTTTCAAAACAGCCTCATTTACAATTCTAGGTGACATTAATCAAACGATTAACCCATATTATAAATATGATGATTTAAAATTAATTAATCAAACTTTTAATGATAAAGCCAGATATATTGAATTATTAAAAACCTATCGTTCAAGTGAAGAAATTATAAGCTACACTAATAAAATTTTAGGATTGAATAATACTTGTACAGTTAGAAAAAGTAATGAAATACCTGTTGTATTAAGAGAAGTTGAAAATTTATATGCAATTAGTCAATTAGTAACTGATTTATCAGAAATGAAAAAACTAGGTATGGAAAGAATTGCTATAATTACAAAAAATAATTCTGAAACAATAGATTTGTATAAAAAATTAAAAAAACATATTAATGATCTAAGTTTGGTTGAAGAGAGTAATACTAGTGCAACAAGTAATACAGTTATTATGCCCTCTTATATTTCTAAGGGATTAGAGTTTGACGGAATTATAGCCTACAGTACTAAAGAAAACAGATATCAAGATAAAGATAAATATTTATTTTATGTTGTTTGTACTAGGGCCCAACATAGATTGGTTGTATATAATGGACCAGTTTTGAAATTCGAAAGAAAAAATAATTATGGAAAATAATATTATGTGTGGCAGTGCCTGTGTGAAATATATTTTAAATATCAACAATATTAAAAGCAATAATATAAATAATAAAATGTTTTGGATATCGGAATTAGCAATTTCACTATTTGATAATAATGTTAAAAATATACAATTAAAATGTTTTAACAGTACGCTATATAATGATTATATTAATAAAAAGATTGACGGTAAAGATTTTTCTGGATTTTATTTTTTAGATGAGGTATTAAAAAGAACAATAAAGATCAGTCAAAGTATATTAAACTCTTCAAGCTTAAAAAAGGAGATATTAGAAAATAAATATATTATTATGTGTGTTCAATCAAATATCTTTAATAATAACAATAAAATGTCGGGAGGACATTTTATTATTATAAACAAAATAATAGATAAAGATAATGTTGAAATTATTAATCCCATTAAAAATAAATACGAAAACAAACTTATTAACATTACAAAGTTGTTATTATGTTGTAAAGATTATGGTTCTTGGAGAATATTAATAAAGGAGATTTAAAATGATAAAAATAATAGCTTTCGATTTAGTAGGAGTACTAGTTAATGAAAAGGATATTGAATTAACAGAAGTAGAAGATAAGTTAGAGAGAATGTTTGGTCCTAACGTGAATGACTCGGAATTTTTAATTAACTCTAGAAAATATATTGATAAAGATTCAGTATTAATGAGGACAACCGAGGAGCTTATTTTTAAATTGTATAAAGTTAGAGAAAAGGATTTATTTAAAAATATTAAAAATAAATATAACAATGTAAAGATTATAATTGCAACTAATCATGTTTCTTTTATAAGAAACTTTATAGGTGAAGCATTTGGTATAAAGTATTTGGACGATGTTATTATATCAGCAGAAATACATAAAATTAAACCTAATTTAGATTTTTATGAGCATATTTTAAATAAATATAACATAGAGCCTAGAGAATTATTGTTCTTAGATGATAATAAGGATAATATAAATAGTGCAAAAAGTATTGGAGTAAATACACTAAAAGTTGATAAAGGAACAATATTATCAGAAGAAGTATTTAAATTTTTAAAAGAAACAAATTAATTAAGGGGGTATAGATGAAGAAATTATATATTGTAGGTGTTGGAAGTGGAAACTATGATGATTTAACAATTAAAGCAACTAAAATTTTAAATCTTTCTGATTTAATTTATTGCGATGAAAGAACCTTCAAACAATTAAGTCGGTATTTGGAAAAAAATAAAATTGTAAGTAATTCATATACCGCTACTAAAGAAAGATGTGTTAATGCGATAAATAGTGCTTTAGAAAATAAAGTAGTTTCAATATTGGGTAGTGGAGATACAGGAATATATGGAATATCAAGCCTTATTTTAGAGTATACTGAAGACTTAATTGATGAAATTAATATAGAAATTATTCCAGGTATAACTTCAGCTATTTCTGGAGCATCATTATTAGGTTCTCCATTAACGCAGGATTTTGCAGTAATTACATTAAGTGATAATTTAGCTAATTATGAAGAATTAAAAGCCAAAATAAATTCAATAGCTAATGCGAATCTTTCAATTGTATTTTATAGTCCACAAAATTCTACTTATAAGAATTTATTATTAGCATTAGAAATATTATTAACGTATCGATCATCAGAAACCATAGTAGGTTTAGCAAAAAAAATAGGTACAAATAATCAAAAGATTATTATTACAAATTTAGGAAAAATAAATTTAGAAGATATTGATTCTCATACTACTATATTTATTGGTAATAAAAAAACAAAATTAACTAAAAATAAAAAAATGGTAACCCCTTTATTATAAATTAAGTCGTTTTTGGATAAAACATCATTTAATAAATTGTATAATTAGTTTATTTTTCAAAAGGAAAGAATGAAAATAATTCTTTTTTTATTTTAATTTCTAAAGATTAAAATAAAATGTATTACAAATAATTAATATATAATAATCATAAAGAGTTTTTTTAAAAATAGTATTAAGTGTAAATAACTTAATACTATTTTTAAAAATATTAGGAGGAAAAAATGAAAAAAGAATTTAAATTTAATTTTTTTTATGATGAAAACGGAGATAGCTTAAAAGAAATAGTAATAGAATCATTAGTAAATTATTTGCAAAAATTAAAAATTAATTAGGATATACAGTGTTATATATCTAATAGTCACCTTCAAAAGATGGGAGTGAAATAATGCATTGTTATAAAACGTTAGATAATATAAATGATGTAATTTATCAAGTTGGCATATATATAAGACTTTCTAAAGAAGATGAAAAAAAAGATATATATGGGAAAACTTTAGTTATAAAAAGTGAAAGTGTAAAAAATCAAAAAGATTTATTAACAAATTATGTTAGAGAATGTAATTATAATTTAGTAGATATTTATATTGATGATGGTTATACTGGAACAAATTTTGAACGACCAGATTTTCAAAGAATGATAGAGGATATATTAAAAGGAAAAATAAATATGGTTATAACAAAAGATTTATCTAGATTAGGTAGAGATTATATTAAGACTGGCGAATATGTCGAAAAATGGTTTCCAGAACATAATGTAAGATATGTGGCGTTAACTGACAATATTGATACAGCGTTAGATAGTAGTAATAATGAAATCGCACCTTTTAAATCTTTGTTAAATGATATGTATGCAAAGGACTTATCAAAAAAAATAAGAACAGCCCTTTATACTAAACAGCGGGCAGGAAAGTGGGTTGGAGGTTGTCCGCCATTTGGATATAAAATAAATCCAGAAGATAAAAATCATTTAGTCATAGATGAAGAAGAAAGTGTAATTGTTAAAAGAATGTTTAAGTTGTTCTTAAATGGTAATTCAATTCAAGAGATTGTTAATAAATTTAATGCTGAAAAGGTTTCTACATTTTCAATTACCCGACAAAGAAATTTTGAAAGAAAAAACGGATATAATATCTATGGAACATGGTCTTGTACAACTATCAAAAGAATGCTTAAAAATAGATTATATACTGGTGATTTAATTCAAAATAGAAGAAGTAGGATCAATTATAAATTTCGTAAAGTTGTTGTTAATAAAGAGGAAGATTGGATTATAGTAGAAAACACTCACGAAGCTATTATTTCAAAAAAGGATTTTAAAAAAATCCAGCAATTATTACCAAATCAAAAGCGACGAAATGATAAAAAAGAATATAGATTATTAGATGGTATTTTATATTGTTATGAATGTAAGCACCACATAGGAATTAGAGCTAGAAATAAATATGGTTATTCATATATGAGTTGTAATTATTATAGAAAATTTCCAAAATCGAAATTTTGCACAGCTCATGGTTTCAGTTATGATATTTTAGAAAAGAATTTATTTAATAAATTAAAAGAAATATTTTTAATTTTAAATACGAAAAGAATCAAAACTATTGTATTAAAAAAGTGTAATAAATATCACAATAATATAAATATTAAAGTTATTATTAAAAAACTTGTGTGTGAAATTGATAATCTTAAATCTCATTTAGATAAAATGTATATTGATAAATTAAATAAAAAAATAGATGAAGTAATGTTTGATAGAGTTTATTCTAAAACAATAGAGGATATAAAAGAAAAAGAAAAACAGTTATCAGAAACACAGGAATGTTTAAAAAATATGGGAAATTCAGAAAATAATGATGATGAACTATATAAATTAATTAAAGAGTTTCTACAATTAAAATGTCCAACTAGAGAACTTATTATTAAATTAATAAAAAGAATTGAAATTCATGATGATAAAACAGTAGATGTATATTTTAAATTTAATACTTTAGAGATTATAAACAACACTTATAATAAAATAAGTGATGTTTTGTAACTGTTGACATTACATAATAAACACAACCAGAGGGTATTAGTATTTCTATACCGCTATTTTATGCAACGGGTAGCAAGACTAAAGCAATAGGGTATACTTTTATATCTGGCATTTCAGAATTATTTGGAGCTTTGATTGCATTTATCTTTTTTAGAAATTATATTAATCAAGGAATAATGGCTTTTTTATATGCTTTTATAGCTGGTATTATGCTTCAAATAAGTGTTTATGAATTATTTCCAATTATTAAACAATATAAAAAGAAGAAACATGCTTTAATATCTTTCTTCTTAGGTATAATTATCATTTTAATAAGCCATTCTTTTTTCTTTTAATTATCAGCTTCTTCAGGTTCTTCTTCACTTTTTTCTTTTACTATTGTAATAGTTATACTTTTAGCATCTTCAATATACGTTTCTTTAATACTTTGATCAATAATTGTACCAGGAGCAGCCCCTCCAAATAAAGAACCATCTACTTCTTCCCATTTAATAATAAAGTTAGCAATTTTTTTTGCCCAAGTTTCTATTTTAGATTTAGTACTTGAACTAAAATCTTCTACATAGCAGACTTTTGCATTTAAGTTTTCTTTACTAGAACAATCTATTCTAGTATCAACAATTGTTTTTTCAGCAACAGAAATCACTAAGTTATTTATTTTATCAACTCTTTTATTTACAGGTTGATTTTGATCAACAATAATACCTGTAGCTGTAGTTGTTGAAGGCACGGTTTTAAATTCAACATTAATTCTATTTTCATTACACCAGTTTTGTGCATAAGATTTACTTTGTCCTATAAATGAAGGTAGAAGCTTATAAGATGTTCTTTTAGCATAAGGACCTTTGCCAATAATTGGATATTCATAAGGTTTGTTAGGTGAATAAGAAAACTCTTTTATTAATTCTGGTTTGATTAAACCTAAATTTATTTTCATAGCCTCAATATTGTCTTCTAAACTATATTTATTAGGAATATAATTCCATAAAACAACACCCATTCCTTCATCATAAATCATTTGACCAAGCCCATCTAAGTATAATTGTTGCATATGTATTAACTCTTTTTCATTAGCAACTAGACCGCTACTAATAATAGTTTTACCAACATCATAAAAACCAAGTATTTGAGTTGTTGTCATATTAGTATCCATATTTTTAGTAATTGTATTAAGAATAGTGTTTACTTTACTAATAGAAGTAATAGTTTTTGCTTTATTTAAAATTCCTTGCATAATTAATTGTTGATGTAAACCACGTCCAATATCACCGTTAATTAAACTATAACGATCTCTTGAAACAACTAAAGCCTCTTCACCATTTAAAGTCTGAAGACCTTTGTTAACACATATATCTCCTCTTCGATCACTATCAGAAGTACAAAGACGTTGAGGTACATCAACCTCAATTCCACCTAAGGCATTAACTAAACTAACCACACCTTTAAAATTGATTTTTACATAATAATCAATATTTATACCAGTAAGATTTTGCAATGTTCTAATAACACAACTTTCACCATACCAAGCTGAGTGAGTAATCTTGTTTTCTATTTGACCAGAAAAACACGCAATCGGTACATAGGTATCTCTAGGAATACTAAGTATTGTAGCATTTAATGTTTTGGGGTTAAAAGTAAGAAGTATAATAGAATCACCATTAAATGAAGCATTATCTTCTAAACCGTCATATTCTGAATCTATTCCTAAAAGGAGAACTGTAAAGGGCTCAGAAGGCATTTTAATTTTTGTTGTATTAGATTCTTTATGTCCTTCTATATCACTTTTTTTATATTGTTTCTCTTGAGTATATATACTTTTAGTAATATTTTTTATATTACTAAAAGAATCAATATTTATAAACATACTAACATATTTAGCTGGCATAAAAATATAATCAACATTACCATTATATAAATTAGTTATTAATTCTTGAAAATTATCATAATTTACTAATTCGTTACTATTGTCTAATTTATATTTTTGGATTATATTTTGACTAATAACATATCCTTCAATAGATTTTTTATCTGAAATAATTCCTATTTTACTTTTTTTAACATCTTTAATATTATCAATGTCGTTATTTGCCATTGTAACAAGGCTGGTCGAATAAATTACAGATTCTTTATGAACACTATCAAGAAGATTATAAGCTTTATTTATAAATAGTGATATTATAACTAAAACAACAATTAATAAAAAAATTATAATAATATGAATTAGATTCTTTTTTCTTTTTTGTGGTTTAATTAATAAACTCAATCCTTTTCTAAAGAAAAAGATATTAATTCCCACAATAAATGCTATTACAGCATATCTTATGGCTGTTTCAACACCAACTAATAATAATAGATTATATATTAAATAGCCACTACTAGCTAATAATAATAAATTAGCTAAAGCAAACAATAAAAACCAACTTAAGTTTTCTTTTGAACTAAATATTTTTTTAAACATATTAAACTCTCCTCAAACTATAATTTATTATAACTCAAATAATACATTATTACAATAATTAACAAAGAAGATATTGTGTAAAGTAAAGAAATAGACCTATAGTTTTTTTCTTTAAAATGATATAATATAATTAAATAGGAGGTAATAAATATGAAAAAATGGATTAAATATATATTGTTATTTATACTCTTATTATATAAAGATGTATCAGCCCTTACTATTAATGAAATAAAAAATAGAACTGATTGTCCAAATGGACAATATGGTGTTGGAAGTGCTTTAGTTGATGGAAGTTTAACTAATATAAGTTGCTATCTAGATTATAATACAGCAAAAACCAATATGAAAAATGATGACCAAGTAATTATTTATTATGTAAGCGGTGCTACTAAAATTATTGATGCTAATTATGCTATTGCTAAATTAGATAGAGGAGTCAATGAAAACACGAATATTTATACCTCTAGTTCACTTGCCTCAGCATATACTTATATGAATAATTATAGCTCTTATGGAGGAGTAGATGGAGCTTTCTCTGGCTATGACCATAATAAAAAAAGCGCTAAAATAACCATTAGTGCTTATACAGGTTATGTAGAAGAGGCTAGTCATAAATTAGTACCCCTTAACTGGGTTAAATCTACAAACATATATTATGTTACGCAAGATATAAAACACTGTTTTACTACTGATATTGAAAAAAATATTAGTATTTCACCCACATGTTATAATTTAGGTCCAAAACCACCTATGTTAGTTGAAGGAACTTATTATAGCTATGATGGTCGATATTTTTATAATAATCGTCAAACGATGTTAAATGATTATCGAAATAATACAAATGTAAATGCTTATAATGCTAACAATCCATATTATAATTATTATATGTGGTTACCTTTTCATAGTAAGTCTAGATACTCTGCAAATGATTTAGATAATTATATTAGAAATACTTTGAATTATATAGGCAAAACTTATGGCTTTTATAATCAAGCTAATTATTCGATGTTTTATGGTGAAGGTGCAACTTTTTACGAATCTCAAGAATATTATGGCATTAATATGTTAGCCACTTTTGGTATAGCTCGTAATGAATCAACAACAGGC
>JAAZHK010000096.1 GCA_012510745.1 Mycoplasmatota bacterium | reverse complement strand
TTTCTTCTTTTGTCTCTGCTTTAGTTTCTTCTTTTGTTTCCTCTTTTGTCTCTGCTTTAGTTTCCTGATTTTTAATAACCTTTTCATCTTTTGCTTTATCTTCTTCAGTTACATATTCTACAATTTCATTACCATTAACTTCAGCAATAGCGTTTGATAAAGCACCTACAACAACTTTTACTGATCTAATTGCATCATCATTAGCTGGAATAACATAATCGACTAAATCCGGATCACAATTAGTATCAACAACACCGAAAATAGGTATTCCTAAAATTCTAGCTTCTTTTATAGCAGTTTCTTCATTTCTAGGATCAACTATAATCATAGCTTCTGGTACTTTTTTCATATTTCTAATACCACGTAGATTACGAATTAATTTATCATATTCTTTTCTTATTTTTAGTACTTCTTTTTTAGGTAATAAATCAAAAGTTCCGTCTTTTTCCATTGTTTCAATTTCATCTAATCTTCGTATTCTTTGTTTAATTGTTTTAAAATTAGTTAAAGTTCCGCCTAACCATCTTTCATTAACAAAAAACATGTTAGTTCTTACAGCGTTTTCTTCCATAGCTTCTTGAGCTTGTTTCTTAGTACCTACAAAGATAACTTGCCCTCCATTTGCTACTATTTCTTTTAAAGCAACATAGGCTTTTTCAATCATTTCAGCTGTCTTTTGTAAATCAATAATATATATATCATCTCTTGAAGTATATATATATTCTCCCATTTTAGGGTTCCATCTTCTTTTTTGATGTCCAAAATGAACACCGGCTTCCAATAAATAATTCATGGAAATTACTGTCATAAATTTTCTCCTTTTCGTTTTTATCTTCTACTAATTTCTAATTATTAATAACCTAATAGGCACGATTAATAAATCCATTAGTATGTTTATTTTAAAGCTTCAATTATATCAGCTTTTTTCATTCCTGATGTTATTTTAATATTTTGTTCTAAGGCTTTTTCCTTAAGTTCAGCAACAGTTAATTTTGTTAAATCTAGTGTTGAATTTTCTTTTGTTTCGGTTGCTTTTGTTTTTTTAACAGTCTCGTTTTTAACTGCTTCTTTTTCTTGTTGATTTATTTTTCCTGAAGTAGCAGTTTTTACTAATTCTTTAAATGTTACTGGATCATTAATAGCAATTTCTGATAACATTTTACGATTTATTTCTACTCCTGCTTTAGTCAAACCATCTATAAATCTTGAATAACTAATTCCATTTTCACGGCAAGCAGCATTAATTCTAATAATCCACAATTTACGAAAATCTCTTTTTCTTTGTTTGCGATCACGATAAGCATATGCCCCCGAATGCATTAATTGTTCTTTAGCTGTTTTATATAAACGATGTTTACTTCCAAAATAACCCTTAGCAGCTTTTAAAACCTTTTTATGACGGGCTTTTGTTGTAACACTATTTTTTACTCTTGTCATTTTATTTCCTCCCTTTTAAAATTAAAGAACGTTCTTTAATCTTTTTCTATCAGCACTACTAAGTGTTGAACCTTTTTTCTTTTTTAAATTAAATTTTGTGTTTTTCTTACCTGTTTTGTGATTTAAGCCAGGTCTACCAATAGTAACTGTTCCACTTTTATGAACTTTCATTTTTTTGCTTGTCCCTTTATGTGTTTTTATTTTTGGCATAAATATTCTCCTTTATTTTTCTTGTTTTTTTGGCACTAACATCATCATCATATTACGACCATCAAGTTTTGGATTTTGTTCAATTTCAGAAAGGTCTTCTAATCGTTTAGCAAAACGTATTAAAACATCTTTACCTAAATCAGTATGAGCCATTTGACGTCCCTTAAATCGAATAGTAACCTTAATTTTATGATCTTTTTCAAGATATTTAGTTACTTGTTTAATTTTCGTTTCAAAATCACCAACATCAATTACTGGTGATAGGCGAAATTCTTTTATTTCAGTGTTATTAATTTTCTGTTTTTTTAATGACTCTTTCGCTTTCTTGTTTTTTTCGTATTTAAATTTATTGTAATCCATTATTTTACATACTGGTGGATTACCTTTTTCTCCAACTAATACTAAATCTAGACCTGCATATGAAGCTAAAGTAAGTGCATCTTCAATTGATTTAATTCCTACTTGTTCTCCATTTGGTCCGATTACTAGGACTTCTTTCAATTTAATACGATCGTTAACTAACAAATTATCTTTTGTGTTTGCTATAAAAGACACCTCCATAAATTATAATTAAAAAAGCAGATTCTATTATAAATCCACTTAAAAACCTAAATATATTTCATATTTATATTGGCTTTTTACCTATAACCGTAAGCTATCAGGTGGATTTATAATCGCTTTCCTTTTCAATTGACATTATTAATATATAGTAAATGTATATAATTGTCAATACTTTTACTTTATTTATATAAGGTTATTAAATTTTCTGTTTTAATATTATCATAAAAGTTTTTATTAGTAGTTGTTGTTCTTAGATAAAAAACCAAAACATTATCTCCTGGTTCTAAATTTACTTCTTTAATATGAAAATATTCACTATTTTCATAATATATAGCGTTTACATTTTCAGGTATTTCATTTATAGGATCTGTATAAACTTTGCGTTGTAAAGAAACAACTGGTTCGGTTTCTATAGTATATTCTCCACCTGCTCCTTCACAAACTGATAATTCGGAAGATGATCCAAAATTAAAATTTGAATCACAACTTTTTATTTTAATAGGATTTTCTATTCCATTACCAGTATAGGCTGATGAACTAATAGCAATTTCATTTGGTACAGATAATTTAATGTGAGCTTTTACTGCATTTTGATCTGGATTCTTAATTGTTACTGTTATTTTAAATAAATAAGGATACCAATCTAAAGTAAGTTCTTCCTTTATTAATTTTTCTTTATTTTCTATTGCTGGTGTAATATTAATTGCATTGGAATTTAAATCTTCTTTAATCTTGTTTATATAATCTTTATTCATAGCACGATAATCTTTAAACATTCCTAATAATGCAAACATAACTATTACAAATATGGTTACCATTCCATACAAAGCTGCTGATACAGCAAAACCTTTATTTTTCATCTAATCACCTACTATAATTATATAACATTATCTTCTGAAAGAAAAGACAATTATTTATAAAAATAGCTTAATAAATGATTTACTCAAATAGACGAATCCTTATTATTATCATTTTATTCCAATAAACTTTTTTTATTCTTTAATTAAAAAAAAAGGATGTAATCCTTTAATCTAATTCATCAGGTATCAGGTTGCCTTGACAAACTTCTTCAATTATATTTGATGCTTTTTTAGACATATGTTTATAAACACACCAGGCGCTATAACTAATTATCATTAAAGAAGCTGCTCCTAATAACATGATATTTTGTTTTTTTGTCATTATCCACCTCAAATATAGTATGTTTTATTTTAAGAAAAATATTCATTTAAAAAGTCTTTTAATGATGTTTGACGAATATCGTTACTATTGTTATTAATAGCCATTATTAAGGCTTCTTTTTCACCTACTAAATATAATTTGTTCTTACACCTTGTTACAGCTGTATAAATTAATTTACGATACAACATATTATAATAACTCTTAACTAAAGGAATAATCGTATAATTAAATTCACTTCCTTGAGATTTATGAATACTAATAGCGTAACCATGTTTGAAATTAGTAAAACTTGCTGGTGTATATCTTACAATATTATTATCATAATTAATAAAGATTTCTTTACGAGGTTTAATATTGATTTTTTCAATAAAACCAATATCACCATTAAAAACATTTTCATCGGGTAAATTAGTTAATTGTAATATTTTGTCTTTTTCGCGATAAATAATATCCCCTATTAAAACTTCTTTTTTATTCGCTTGAGAGGGGTTAAATATTGTTTGTAAATTCTTATTTAAAGCATCAATTCCACTATAACCTTTATAAATAGGTGCAAGCACTTGAGAGTTATCAAAATTTTTTAACGATGCACAAATTTCTAAAACTTTTGGCATTACCTGATCAAAAGAACAAGGGATAAATTGAACATCTGATGTTCTACCAAATAAAAGATCATCATTTATACCATTATTTATATTATGAGCTAAAGTAATAATATCCGAGCCTTCTCCTTGACGATATAGAGTTTTTAACTTAATCGTAGTAATAAGTTTAGAATCAATTAAATCTTTTAATACTTGCCCTGGTCCAAATGAAGGAAGTTGATCTTGATCTCCAACTAAAATAATCTTTGTATGAAGAGGTAAACCTTTAAATAGGTTATCTAATAAATAAGTGTCCACCATACTTGCTTCATCAACAATCACAATATCACAATTAATTTTATTTAATTCATTAATATTGAATTGATTACTTTCTTTATTCCATTTCAAAAAACGATGTATTGTAGAAGCTTTGAAATTAGTTGTTTCCATAATTCTTTTACTAGCTCTACCTGTAGGTGCTAATAAATGTATTTTTTCAAATTTATCTTGGGTGCTTAAATTATTAATATTACTATATAAATTAACAATAGCCTCAATAATTGTTGTTTTACCCGTCCCTGGTCCCCCGGTAATTATCAACATTTGATGATTAATAGCTGCTGAAATAGCTTTCTTTTGTTCATCATTATATTTAATTTGTAAAGTTTCTTCTAAATCTTTAATATCATTAATTAAAGACTTTACTTGTATTTTATTTTGACTAATGTTTTTGATTCTAATAGCAATATTTTTTTCTGCATCATACATTTCTTTAATATAATAATGATTATTATATTGAACAAGCTCCCCTTTATTAAGTAAAAATTCTAAATTGCTTTCAAACATATCCTGTGTTAAATTTATTTTTAAAGCTCTAACAACATAATTATATAATTCGTTTTTCTTTACATATGTATGGCCTATTAAATTACATATTTCAGTAATCGTAAAAACAATTCCAGCTCTAATTCTTCTATTATCATCTCTATTTATACCTATTTTTTTACTTATTTCATCTATTTTACGAAAGCTTATTTCATTTAAATCATTAATTAAAGTATATATATTTTCATTAATAATATTTAAAGTCTTTTCTAAATAATAGTTATAAATAATTAAAGCATCTTTATTATTAAAACCGATATCATTCAAATAAAGTATTGTTTGATAACTATTTTGATAATTTATTAATTGTTCATTAATATTATTCACATCTTCATGATTAATCCCTGGTATTAAATATAAATTATCTTTATTTTCTAAAATCATATCTAGAGCTTTTTCTCCTAAAACATTAACAATTTTAGTGGCTTTTCTCTTTCCAATTCCTTTAAACAAGTCACTAGATAAAAATGTAATGATACTATCACTATCTTCTGGTACAAGGCGTTCATATGATGATGTATTAAATTGTTCTCCATATTTTTCATGTTCTATAAAATTGCCAATTAATTTATAAGTATCACTTGTATTTAAATTATGAAAATAGCCAGTAAAAGTTATCATTTTATTAAGATATTGAGTCATATTATCATTATCCACTTTAATCTCTTTAAAAAGGCCAATAACATAACCATTATCAGATTCAAAAATACTTTTTTTATAGTGTCCAATTATGAAATGCATAATATCACCTAGTATTATTATATCAAACATTAATTCTTTTCCATAAAAAAATACTATAAATTAATATTTTTTAATTGTTTTGCCAATTACATAGGGATAATCTATTGATTCAATTATTATTTCTATTAATTCATTATGTTCTAATTTTTCTTTAATTTTAACAAATAAATAATTACTAGTATGACCATATGTATAACCTTCTTTATAATTCTCAGTTAAAACGATAACCTTTTTATTGACGTGTTTATGCATATACTTTAATTCTAATTTTTTTGATAATTTAATCAAAGTACGAGATCTTTTTTTCTTAATAATATCTGATACATGATTAGGCATATCGAAAGCAGCTGTATTATTTCTTTTAGAGTAAGGAAAAACGTGTATTTTTGTAAATCTTAATTTACGGCAAGTTCTTAAAGTCTTTTGAAAATCTTTTTTCGTTTCTCCAGGAAAACCAACAATAATGTCAGTAGTAACGGCTATGTCTTTTCTTTTCTTTCTAATTTCTTTAATCGTTTTACAATAAGTTTTTAAATCATATTTACGTTTCATTAATTTTAAAATTTTATTACAACCAGATTGAATAGGAATATGTAAATGATTAGCTATATTTTTATGTTTAGCTAGAATTTCTAACATTTCATTGTTTATTTCTGTAACCTCTATTGACGATATACGAATTAAATTTATATTTGGTATTTGGACAATTTTATTAAGTAATTTAGCAAAATTAGTACCTATATCAATTCCATAATTACCAATGTGTATACCAGTTAATACGATTTCTTTATGGAATCTTACTAAATTAGTAATTTCTGAAATAATAAGATCTGATTCTTTGCTAACACATTGACCTCTAACATAAGGAATAATACAATAACTACAAAAGTTTTCACAACCATCTTGAATTTTAACAAAAGC
>JAAZHK010000095.1 GCA_012510745.1 Mycoplasmatota bacterium | reverse complement strand
GGAGTTGATAATAATGTCAAAACTAATATCTAAATTAAAGAAAATAAATAAAAACAATTTATTGAAGATTATGTTACTGTTTATCTTTTATTTTATTTATATGAATATTGCTAATTTTATTTGCCAACAATTGGGAAAAAGTTTTGATTTAACGGTGGTGTTGTTTGCAGATTGCATATTTATGTTAATTATATTATTTATTTATCAAAATAATATTAAAGAAGATTTAAAGGAAATAAAACAAAATTATTCTTGGAAAAGAGTTTTAAGCACAATTCTTCTTTGGTGTGTAATTATTTTTACTTTTCTCATATTGGCTAATCTAATAACTAAATTAATTTCTTCTATTTTAGGAATTGCAAGCATTGATAATGCTGAAAAAGTTGTAAAAACACAAGATTTATATAAGATTTCTAACTTTTATACTATTTTTAAAACAATGATCTTTGGAGTAATTGCTGAAGAATTATTATTTAGAGAATCAATTAGAGAAATAGTAAAGAATAAGTGTTTATTTATTTTAGTGAGTTCTGTTGTTTATACTATTGTAAATGTCATATACACTGATTTAAATATAAAATTTCTTTTATTAAATATAATCAGTTTCTTTTTGCCTTCTTTATTATTATCGACAGTATATATCAAAAATAACAGTAACATTGTTATATTAATGTTGATTAAATTTGTATATAATTTAATTCCATTAACTATTTTGATACTTGGATTATAAATTAAAGAGAGGAAGACTTTATGAAAAAAATAATAATCATTATTTATATTTTATTTGTATCTTTAATATTTGTAAAAGTCAATGCTCTAACTATAGAGGAACTTCCTCCAATAATAGAATTAGGAGATATGGACACAACTTCTTATGAAATTAATAAAACCATTACAGAAAAAGATGTTATTATCAACTTTAAAAATAAGAATAATCATAATATATATGCTTGGAGCTTTAATAAAAATAAAATAGCTAATATAATTGATTTAAATTTTGAATTAAAATTTAAAAGCTCAAAAAAGGATTCGATAGATTCATTAGCGCCTAAAAATAAAGATAAATTTTATTTATCGTTTACTCATCATGGAGATTTACCTACAACAGCTAAAATGAAAGTATCTGTTGGAAATAAATATAAAGAGGGTAGTCAATTATATTTATACTACTATAATGAAACTGAAGATACAATTGAATATATATCTAATAATAATAAAGTGATAGATGGTTATGTTGAATTTGAAATTAATCATTGCTCAGAATATTTTTTAACCGGTGCGATTATTAATGTTGATTCCTCAGTTTCAAAAACATTAAATTATGTGATTGGTGTTTTGTTTTTAATAGTATTTATATTAGTAGCAGTTACTTTATTTGGAAATTAAAATCAAGAGAAACTTATTTCTCTTTTTATATGTTATAAATATGTGTTATAATATTTTTGTTATAAATAAATAAAAAAGGAATGATTTTATGTTTATAGATGAGGTTTTAGTAAATGTTAAAGCTGGT
>JAAZHK010000094.1 GCA_012510745.1 Mycoplasmatota bacterium | reverse complement strand
ATGCTACTGCCTACTATAATCATAATCTCTTTTTTATCAGGAAAATCATCGTAATCAAACCCCATTAATTTTTTTACAATAAAAAAAGCTATAAACAAAAAAAAGGAATAAGTAAATAAATTAAATATTTGTAAAAAATTATTAATTATCAATATAATCATTATTAATAATGAAATTAATAATATCTTTTTATATCCTTTCATTTTATTCCTCCTAAAATAGCCCCTTTATTAGTAATACCATCTTTTTATATCTTCGATTATTCAGCAGTATAAAATAAATATGAATCTAGATTACTTATTCCTACTGAGTTTGCTGGTAATTGTGTTGCTAAACTTGAAAAAGCTAATTTTAATTCTACTTTAGCAGTAGTGTTTCTTTTTAAATTATCGCCTTCTGTAACGTTGTTTCCAGCTGTTACACCATTAGTGGTATTATCATCTGATGATAAATATTTTAACGTATAAGTTAAATTTGAACTACATACAATAGCTTCATCAGCAGTTTTTGTTGATCCTTCTGTTCCGGCACAAGATGGAGTTCCTAATGATAATGTTGTTAATTTCGCATCAATACTTCCTGTGTTTTCGATTTCAAAAACATAAGTTATTGAATCTCCTTCTCTAGTTAAAATAACTTCATAATCGGAAATCATAGTATCTGTTAAATAAGGCGCTGTTGTAACTGACGCTCCTCCAGTTAATATAGGTGAATTTAAACTTCCTGATTTAAATTTAACATCCCATGTTTCTGGTACAAATTCTGCATTTCCTTCAATTTTTAATTGCTGGGTTAAAGCCGCATATACTATAAACCCTCCTGTTAAAGATACAAGCAATGCTATCATTGCTGTAAATGCTAATAATTTTTTATTTGTCATAATTCTCTCCTTTTTTTATTTCTTTATTCTGCACTATAAATTAAATATGTATCTAAATTATCTATAGTTACTGTATTTTTAGGCAATTGTGTTGCCGAGCTTGAAAACCCTAATTCCAAAGCTACTTTAACTGTTGTTAGTGATTTTAAATTATCACCTACTGAAATGTTGTTTCCAGCGACTAAACCATTAGAGGCTAAGTCTCCACTAACATATTTTAAAGTATATGTTAAATTAGATCCGCAAACAATGTTTTCATCATCATTTTTAGTTGCGCCTTCTGTTCCAGTGCACGATGGGATTCCTAATGAAAACGTTGTTAATTTTGCATCAATACTTCCAGTATTGGCAATTTCAAAAGTGTAGGTTACTGAATCTCCTTCTCTTACTAATGCAACCTCATAATCGGAAATCATAGTATCTGTTAACAAGGGGTCCTTAATAATTGACGCCATTCCTGTTAAAGAGCTATTCAAGCTATCTGCTTTAAAATTAATTTTCCAACTTTGTGGTACAAAATCAGCACTTCCTTTAATGTCTAATCTTTGTGTTAAATCTGCATATACTATAAATCCTCCTGTTATTGATATTAATAATGCAATTAGTGTTGCAAATGTTAATATTTTTTTATTTGTCATATTCTTACCTTCCTTCTTTATATTAAATTTATACTTTTATATTTCATATCGTTTTTTTATAATCTTAAATTGTATCATACCAATGAGCAGTAAATGATCCCCATAAATAAGCAGCGACAATTCTACCTTTTGCTAAAGCTGCTGTATTTCGCCAGGTATTACCACTTATTATAAATGTCAATTTACCTCCTCTA
This sequence comes from Mycoplasmatota bacterium, assembly GCA_012510745.1. Lineage (GTDB taxonomy): Bacteria > Bacillota_I > Bacilli_A > RF39 > UBA660 > JAAZHK01. The sequence continues at coordinate 2,539 of JAAZHK010000094.1, read as the reverse complement.
ATTGGTAAACTAGATTCTGGTAAAGCTCCATTATAATGTTTTACTTCATGACAAGAACTTCCACAAGATATATTTTCAGTATCAAACGATAGGCCTTCTCCATTAAAATAGGTTCTACCGTTAACTGTTAAAGTTCCTATTTGCCTGTTAAAACCAATTCCAGTATATATTGTAGCAGATATAATCTTAGCATTGGCATGCATACTATATGCCTGATTATTTAACCATCCATTAGATGTTCCAATATTTTCAAATGTATAAGTTATTGAAGTATTTACATCATTTGTTGCACTAGTTGCTTCAGCGTAACCATATATATCAGTAGAGGTTATATTATAACGATAGTTATTGCCCGAATAATATACAGATGCTGGATTAGTCCAATTATGTCCGCTTATATTACCATAAGTAGTTGCTGTTGCATAAAATGTTTCTGTTCTTAGTTTTATTGATTTTGATGCTGAAATACGTTCGTTACCAGCATTATCTATTGCTTTTATCAGTAATGGGTAAGTTACATTTAATGATAAACCTGTAAATTGATACACAGGGCTTGTTTGAATAGTTGTCCATGTTATACCGTTATCTTTACTAAATTGATAACCCTTTATTCCACTTCCTCCTTGATCTGTTGTTACTCCCTGTAGAGAAATAGAATTTACTGTGGTATTTTTTATAGTTATTCCAAATTCATCGGGCGCAATTTTATCTATCCACGTTACCCTGGCAACAGCACTTCCGTTTTTTGTTCCATCATTAAACTGGAATATAAACTCATCATTTTGATTAAATTGGTAAGTATTTAATCCTCCATTATTTATTATTGTAGCATTTGTTGATATAGTAGCTGTTACATTAGTGTTTGTCCAATTTAGTGTATTGTAAGTGACTACTCCAGTCAACAAATTTGTTCCTAAATACGTTATTTTAATGTGCCCATTTCCTGATTTACCAGAGATTGTAGTTTGTCCATCAATAGATGGCATAATACTTCCACCATCAATCGTATAGGCATCTACCAATTGTAAATCACTGGATAAGGAATAGGCCTCAGGTATGATAGAATTTATAGAAAATACAAATCCTGATCCGCCTCCACCTATTATATAACTGGAAGCTCCGCCATACCAACCTCCTCCACCTCCGGTACGATAGTCATTAGAGCCATTTCCACCTTGGCCAAAAGTTCCACTGCTTCCTTCAGGCCATGCGATACCACCTGCAATCGAAGTTCCCCCACTACTAATATAGCCATCATTATAATTACTTGAACCTTCTAATCCCGATAACCCGCCACCATGTCCATATTTATTATTTATAGAGGCACTACCCGATGCTGCTACTGAACCTCCGCCACCACCTGCGACTATTACTCTATTATTTAATGAGTTTTTTAAAATTCTTATATCGCTAGCTCCGCCGCCTGAACCGTTATTATTATCGGTAACATTTAAAGCGTTTCCTCCGCCGTTAAATCCTCCTGGAGTAATTGAGGATTGTCCTATTTTTCCTTGTCCCCCAACACATATATATAATTTAGTACTTTCTGATAGTTGTATTTTCCCTGTTGAATAACCGCCTTTTCCTCTATATACTGATCCGCCTCCTTCAGCACCCCAAACTTCTAATTTATATAAACCGCTTTTAGGAACTGTATATTCTTCACAATTACCTGTATATGGAAATTCTTGTGCAAAACCTTCATATGGAATAAATACAGCTTCGCCGGTAATTTTTAAATTTGCATTTAAAGCTGCGCTTGCTATTGTTGTATATATTATAAGTGATATAACAATTCCAAAAGTAATTGGTCCTATTAATTTTTTCGGTGGTCCTTTTATCTTCTTAATTTTTTTTATCATTTTTTACCCTCTATATTTTTTTAAAACATTTGGATCTCTTTCATATTCTTCATTTAATTTGTTTTCATCTACCACGAATCTCATTACTTTATTATCACTCATAAATACAAAAAACCAGCTTATTCTATTTTCTAATCTTCCTTTTTTATCAAAATATTGTTTTTCATTCCATAATATCTTTTTCTCAATACTTGTTTTAACTAAATCATAAAGTTCTTTAAATGAAATAGCATCAAAATATTTATAGCGATCTTCATTTTCGGTATCAATTAAACTCGATATCTCACTTATTTCATAATCAAAATCATTTTTTAAGCTTTTTATCAATCTGCTATATAGCGGAAGAGATTTGTAATCTTTATAAATAACTCTAATTACATAAATAATAAGTATAATTGCAATCAAACCAAATAGAACAGATAAAACTCCTAAAATTATATTTATAGGTGTTTGAGTAGTCACTATTTTTATATTTGGGCTTTGATTATTTGGAACATAATTTGTATTAAGTTGAATAGTAGGTTCTCCTAAAGGTATATTTAATATAATATCATTATTTACTTTCAACTCTTGACTAACATCATTATGCTTGTTTATGCTTTCAATATGAAAAATTATTTTTATATTTGCACCAGCTAGCATTGTAGCATTATTTTTATAATTAGTTACATATCTAT
>JAAZHK010000093.1 GCA_012510745.1 Mycoplasmatota bacterium | reverse complement strand
TTTAAATATTTTTAAAGAAATAGAAAGGGAATAATATGAAAATAGAGATCATATCTCTTTTAAATTATAATCAAGATAGTATTATTATAAAAGAACTTATTTCGTTTGAACCTAACGCATTTTTAAATACTGATATTAAATCATTAAATGAAATTAATATTGAAGGTTATCTTACCAAAGATTACAAAAACAATCTTATTCTAAATATAAAAATAAAAGGTGAGATGATTATTTTAGATTCTGTAACTAATGAAGATATTATTTATCCTTTTACAATTAATGTTGTAGATGAAACAATAGAAATTAATAATAATAATCAAAATAGTCTTGAAATTATGCCTATTTTGTGGGAAAATATTATATTAGAAGTACCATCTAGGTATACAAAATCTTGTGGTACTATAAATCTTCAAGGTAATGGATGGCGTCTAATTAACGAAGAAGATTTAAATAAAGGGAAAAATCCATTTAACATTTTAAAAGAAATGGAAGGAGATGATAAAAATGGCAGTACCTTTTAGAAGAGTTTCCAAAACAAGAAAAAGAATGAGGAGATCGCACAATGCAATTGAAGCAACTACAGTTACAAAATGTCCTACTTGTGGTGAAATGGTAAAACCTCATCGTGTATGTAAAAAATGTGGTTCTTATAAAGGCCAAGAAGTAATAAGTAAGAAGGATGCTGAATAAGTATCTTTTTCTTTATTTTTAGATTATTTTTTAGTAGAATAGAGATAGGTGGTTTTATGCAAGTAAAAATTAATAATCAAACTTATGACATTGTAGTTATAGAAAAACCTCATAATAAAAATACCTATTTAAGAGTAAAAGAAAATTTAAAAATATATGTTACAACTCCTAAATTTCCTAATGATTATAATATTACACAATTAATTAATAAAAATATTGTTTATATAACTAAAATGATAGCAAAACAAGAAGATAAAATTAATTACAATAATAAATTTCATTATCTAGGTAAAAACTATAAATTAGAATTAACAAATGATACCAAATTATTTGTAACTAAAAATACTATTTAAATACCTAAAAATATAAATATTGATAAGTTATACTTAAAAAGTGCTAAAAAAGTATTTAAAGAACATCTAGATAAATGTTACCAAGAGTTTAATAGAAAAATACCTTATCCTAATTTGATAATTAGAAAAATGAAAACTAGATGGGGAGTTTGTAATTATAAATTAAACAAGAATACTCTTAATTTAGAATTAATAAAAAAAGATACCAAATATTTAGATTATGTAATTATTCATGAATTAGCACATTTTATTTATCATAATCATAATTATAAATTCTGGCAATTAGTTGAAGAAAACTATCCCAATTATAAAAAAATTAGAAAAGAATTAAATGAATATAAGTAGGTGAAAAGATGGTTATAACTAGTTTAGATAACAGTCATGTTAAAGAATTGATTAAATTAAAACAACATAAAAATAGAGAGAAAACTAAAACTTTTTTAGTAGAGGGATTACATTTAATTTTAGAAGCCTACAAACAAGGTCTTGTTAAAGAGATAATTTTATTGGCAGAAGAATCTTTACCTTTAGATACTAAAATAATTCATGTTTCAAAGAATGTTATGCACAAATTATCTTCTTTAGATACTCCTCCAACTGCAATAGCTT
>JAAZHK010000020.1 GCA_012510745.1 Mycoplasmatota bacterium | reverse complement strand
GACTGTGAAAGAAATAATTAATGTTTTTAGAAACGAAAAAGAAGTTTAACAATAAAATATATTAGATAAGTACGGAGGTAGTTATGAAAGTACTTCAAATAAAAGGTGGAAAAGAATTATCGGGTGAAATAGTTATTAGTGGAGCTAAAAATAGCGCTGTTGCTTTAATCCCAGCAGCTATATTAGCAGATGAACCTATAAAAATTCTAAATGTACCACAAATATCAGATATTGATGCATTGAGCGACAGTCTTAAATATTTAGGTGCTTCTGTAACTCGAACCGGAGAAACCTTTATTATTGACCCTAAATCTCTAATTAATAAACCTATACCTGAAAATATTTCTAATAAATTAAGAGCTTCTTATTATTTTATGGGAGCACTTTTGGGAAAATACAAAGAAGTAGATATGTTTTTTCCAGGAGGTTGTGCTATCGGGAGCCGCCCTATAAATTTACATTTAAAAGGTTTTGAGGCTTTAGGGGCAAAAATCGAAGAAAAAGGTAATCGTTATCATATTTATGCCAAAGAATTAAAAGGAACTAATATATATCTTGATTTTGCTTCAGTGGGGGCTACTATTAATATTATGTTAGCAGCAACTAGAGCTAAAGGAAAAACGATTATTGATAATGCTGCTAAAGAACCAGAGATAGTTAATATAGCTATTTTTCTAAATAATATGGGAGCTAAAATAAAAGGAGCTGGAACAAGCACTATTACTATAATTGGAGTTGATCATTTAAAAGGTTGTTTTCATGAAGTTATTCCCGATCGTATAGAAGCAGGAACTTATGTTATCTTAGGAGCTTTAGTTGGAAACAAATTAAAAATCAGTAATTTAATTCCTGAACATATAGAAGCATTATTATCAAAATTAAAAGAAGCAGGTGTTGAAATGGAAATTGGAGATGATCATATTATTATATCCAAACCAAATAAATATAAATCAATATCTATTGTAACGCAGATTTATCCTGGATTTCCAACTGATTTACAGCAACCCATTACGCCGCTTTTAACTCAATGTCCCTCTGCTAGTATTACAGAAAACATTTTTGAAAATCGTTTTATGCATATAAAGGCTTTTAATAAATTGGGTGGTAAAATAAAGATTAATGGAAAAAAAGCTATTTTTAAAGGTCCGTGTCAACTAAAAGGAACAAAAATTGAAGCAACAGATCTTCGTGCAGGGGCAGCTATGGTTTTAGCGGGGTTAATTGCTAAAGATATTACGATAATTACTAATATAGAACATATATTAAGGGGTTATGAAGGAATTGTTGAAAAATTAATAAATGTTGGTGCTAAAATTGAAGTTAGAGAGATATAATTAATAAATATCTCTTTTTTTTGGAGGAAATATGAAGAAAATTATTTTTAGTATATTAATATTTTTTATAATTTTTTTAATTTATAAAAATAGCGATCAACATCAAATTGTTTATGTTGCTTTAGGTGATTCGCTGTCACAAGGAAAGACTCCATATGGTAATATAAATTATGGTTATTCTGATTATATTGCTGATTATATTAGTAAAAACTATACTTTAAAATACTATACTAAAGAATATAGTCAAAGTAATTATCAAATTAATGATATTATAAACCAAATAAATAACAATCAAATTATTGAAGATAAAAATAAAAGAATATATTTAAAAGAGCTATTAAGAAATTCTAATATAGTTACTATATCAGTGGGATTTAATCAAATGATTAATAATATAATTCAAACTAATGACAATCAAAATATATATAAAATGATAGACGATCAAGCTTTAGAAATTGATAATATGTTAAAATTAATAAAAAGATATGCCAAAGGAACTATTGTTCTAGTAGGATATTATAAACCATTAATAAATAATTCCATTATTGAAAATAAACATATTATATATAGTAATATTATTTTACAAAAAACATGTAAAAACAACAATGTTAATTTTATAAAGATATCTGATGTGTTTCAAAAAGATAATAAATATTTACCTAATCCTCTGGATATTCATCCTAATAATCAAGGTTATATGGCAATAGCTGAGAAAATAATATCTCTAATAAACAAAAAACTATAATATACTTGTCAAATTTAAATAATATTGTTATAATAGACTAGCAATTTAGAACTATGATTTATGATTGAATTATGGCGGAAGGAGAAGAAAATGAAAAAAAATATTCATCCAGAAATTAAAGAAACTAATGTTACTTGTGCTTGTGGAAAAAAATTTAAAGTTAAATCGATTAAAGATGAAATCCAAGTAGAAGTATGCTCTAAATGTCATCCCTTTTTTACTGGTAAACAGGGTCGAGTTTCTAAAACTGGTAAGGTTGATAAATTTAATAAAAAATATGGTTTTAGTGAAGAAGAAGAATAATTCTTTTTTTTTGTAAAAAAAACAAATTTAAGTTATAATAATTATAATGGAGGAAATATGAAAATAGGAATTATTAGTGACCACAGAGGTTATAAAACTAAAATGGAAATAATAAAGCATTTTAAAAATACAGATCATATTATAAAAGATTATGGAACTAAATCAAAAGAGGTTACAGATTATCCAAAATATGCTTTTATTTTAGCTAATAAAATTAATGAGAAAGATGTAGAAATTGGTATTGCTATTTGTGGCAGTGGTATTGGTATGTCAATAGCATGTAATAAAGTAAGAGATATTAGATGTGCTCATGTTCATAATTATAAAGAAGCAGAGTTAGCTAGATTTCATAATGACGCTAATGTTATAGCTTTATCATCTAAAATACCGATTTTTAAAATAAAAAAAATTTTAAAAAAGTTTATTAATACTGATTTTTCAGATGAAAAAAGACATCATAAAAGAATTCAAATGATAAGCGATTATGAAAAAAAGGAAAAGATTTAAATGATAGCTAAATTTTTTCTTTATTTAACTATTACTCCGTTAGTATTTATAGGATTAGATGCTATAAATATTAACGGAATCTTTAAAAAAAATAAAATAATTCAAACTTATCTCTTCTACTTCTTTTTATGCCTTTCTTTTAGTTATTTAGTGACTAATTTTTTATATGATTTATATTTAACATCAATTTTTTCATAATAAATGTATAAAAAATTAAATTCAGCTCAAACTTTTAATGAGGTGAATTTATGAGAAAAATTTTAAGAGTAAAACCGTTTATTGCTCAAACTTTTTATGTATTAATAGTAACGGGAGCCTTAGTGGGAATCTTTGTTACTAATATAAAAAAAAGTTTAAATCAAATACCGGAAAAATTTCAATATGTATGGTCGATAATTGGAGATAAAGATATTAAAGTTGTAGGCGAATCACAAGCTATTATTAAACCTTATAATAATGATAAAATAATAGTAAGTAAAAATTATTATGACTATGAATCCGATAATGACTCACAAGAGAAATCAATTTTATATTATGGTGGAACTTATATTCAAAATACTGGAATAGATTATATGTTAGCCGAAGCATTTGATGTTATTAGTATATTGGAGGGTGTCATCAATAATATCTATGAAGACGAATTGTTTGGCAACGTCGTTGAAATTAAACATGATAATAATTTAATTAGTGTTTATCAAAGCTTAAGCGAAGTTAAGGTAAAAAAAGGTGATGCTATTGTTCAAGGAGAAATAATAGGCATAAGTGGTACTAATAGTATTAGCGGCGATGACAATTACTATTTACATTTTGAATTGTTTTATAATGGTAATGTCGTAAATCCTGAATTATACTATAATAAGATAATTAAAGATTTGTAGGCGTTATGCCTTTTTTTATTCATATTTTAACTAACCTTTATATATAATTTATCAAAGAGGAATTATATGAATAAAACAATTATTAACCGTGTATTATTAGAAAGTAAATATATACTTGCTACTGATAAAACAATTAGAGAAATAGCAAAGGTTTTTGGAGTTAGCAAAAGTACTGTCCATAAAGATTTAAGAGATCGTTTGTTGGAAATCAATCCAGAAATATATGAAGCAGTGGATATAATATTTAACAAACATATTGATAATCGACATATTAAAGGTGGACAGTCGACTAAAGAAAAATATTTAAAAAAGAAAAAAAAGGAGTGACATTTTTGTTTTCAAAAGATATAGGAATAGATTTAGGAACAGCTAATATATTAATTTATGTAAAAGGAGAAGGAATCATCTTAAATGAACCGAGTGTTGTGGCCATTGATGGAAATAATAAAAAAATTTTAGCAGTCGGCGAAGAAGCTAATCAAATGTTAGGACGAACACCAGGTAAGGTAAAAGCTATAAGACCTTTAAAAGATGGTGTAATAGCAGATTTTGAAATGACAGAGGTAATGTTAAATTATTTATTTCAAAAAATAAAATGTAAAGGTATTTTTGGAAAATCACGAATTTTAATTTGCTGTCCTACAAATATAACACAGGTAGAAAGAAATGCTATCAAAGAGGTAGCTGAAAAAACAGGAGCAAAAAAAGTGTTTATAGAAGAAGAACCTAAAGTAGCAGCTATTGGAGCAGGATTAGATATTGCTCAACCAAATGGTAATATGATTATAGATATTGGAGGAGGAACAACTGATATAGCAGTTTTATCATTAGGAGAAATCGTAATAAGTGATTCCCTTTCAGTTGCCGGAAATACTTTTGATAATGATATAGTTAATTATATAAAAGAAAAGTACAAGCTTCTAATAGGTGAGAAGACAGCTGAAGCAATTAAAAAAGAAATCGGTAATGTAACTACTAAAAATAATAAAGAAACAATGGATATTAAAGGAAGAGACATAATTACAGGACTACCTAAAACAATTACAATAAATTCTCACGATACGGAAGAAGCTTTTAAAAAAAGCGTTGAAGAAATAGTTAGAATTGCTAAAAAGGTTTTAGAGCAAACACCCCCTGAATTATCAGCTGATATATATGATAATGGAATAATTTTAACAGGTGGTGGGTCTTTGATAACTAATTTAGATAAGTTGTTAGAAAAAGAGTTAAAAGTACCTGTAAAGATAGCAACATCGCCACTTACTTGCGTAGTCGAAGGAACAGGTCTGCTTTTAGACAATCTCTATTTAGTTGATAATTAGAATATATTATATATTCTTTTTTTTAAATATGATATAATTATTTAAGAAGGAGGTAGTAAATGTTATGGATATAAAACAAATAATTACTATAATTTTATCAACTTTTATTTTTACAGCAGGGATTATTCCAATAATTAAAAAAATAGCAATTCACATAAATGCTATTGATAAACCAAATAATCGAAAAATTCATAAAAAACCTATGCCAAGACTTGGCGGACTAGGTATATTTAGCGGTTTTTTATTTGGTTATGTTATTTTTGGACAACCTACTTTAAGAATGAACGCAATTTTAATATCTAGTTTTGTTATTGTAATTACAGGTATTATTGATGATATTAAACCACTTAGAGCTTCAATAAAATTAATAGGACAAATAATTGCGGCTTTGATTATTGCACTTTATGGAAACATTTTATTAAAAGATATAACAGCCTTTGGATTTTATGTTGATTTTGGAAGTGTTACTTATATAGTAACTATTTTATTTATTGTATCTTGTATTAATGCTTTAAATTTCATTGATGGTTTAGACGGACTTATGGGAGGAATTTCAGCTATATTTTTCCTAACTATTGGTATTATTAGTTACAATCTTTTTACTAACAACTTAGAAATGGTTATTATATTTACTATTTTAGGATCCACTTTAGGTTTTTTATGGCATAATTTTTATCCAGCTAAAATTTTTGCTGGAGATTCTGGATCAATGTTTTTAGGTTTAATTATTGCTATTATATCATTGTTAGGTTTTAAAGGAACTGCTCTTACTTCATTATTTATACCTATGTTAATTTTAACTATACCCATTATAGATACTTCATTTGCTATTTTAAGAAGGTTAATTAAACGACAACCTATTTATATGCCTGATAAACAACATTTACATCATCAATTATTAAAAATGAATTTTTCTCATAGAAATACAGTTTTACTAATTTATTTTATGACTTTACTATTAGCTATAACTTCTATAATATATGCTTTAATTAATCCATCTATAGGGATGATTATGTATTTTGTTTTTTTAACTATCATAATAGGTTTTATGATAAAAACTACAGTTTTTTCTAAAGAAAAATAGGCTCTTTATTAAAGAGTTTTTTTATTTTCCATAAATTACCATCTTATGCTATAATGAAATATATAATAAGGAGGTTGTTTAGTGATAACTTTTATCATTTATGAAGATAATGTAGAAATTATCAACATATATAAAAAGATTATTCATCAATTTATGGGTAATCGAGATGATAATTATAAAATAAAGGAATTTCATGCATATGATAAAACATTGTTAAATAAAATTAATGATATATCTGGGAACAAAATATTTATATTAGATATAGAGGTGCCAGATAAATCAGGAATTGATTTAGCGCGATGTATTAGAAATAGCGGCGATTGGCGAAACCCTATAATTATAGTAACTGTTCATGGCGAGCTAAAAAATGAATCTTATCGCAGTAAGACATTAATATTAGATTTTATATCTAAATATTCTAATTTAGAGGAAGAATTAAAAAAATCACTTGAATGTGCTATAAAAATAATAACAACAGATCTTTCTATTAGTTTTCAACAAGATGGAGAAATATATAAAATACCATATTCTGATATATTGTATATTGAAAAAATTCCAAATCAAAATTATTGCAAAATTATAACTAAAGATAGCAAATATAGTTTCAAACAAAGTATTCAAGAATTAAAAGAAAAATTTGAAAAGGATAGTCGTTTTATACAGACTCATCGAAGTTGTATTATTAAT
>JAAZHK010000019.1 GCA_012510745.1 Mycoplasmatota bacterium | reverse complement strand
TTATAAATAAGATTAATCCTAAAAATTGTATAATTTCAGATGGAAAGAATAATAGATATGGTCATCCTACAGAATCAGTGTTAAATATTTTAAATAATTGTCATGTATATAGAACAGATAAAGATGGTAGTATTAAAGTAGAAATAACTAAAACAGGTTATAAAATCAAAACATTTGAACCTTAAGATAATTTAAATAATAAAAACATGAATATAAAAGCAAAATAGATAATATATTATGTGTATAAATTAAATTAATAAACAAAGGCTCTTGTAGTGAGCAAACTTTTTAAAGTGAATATAATACGATAGAATATTAGTAAGTTAATAGTGTAAGCCGTAAGCGCTAATCGCATTAGCGTTTATATAGATAAGAGGGAAATTATTCCCTCTTTATTTGCTTTTTCTTAAAAAGTGTGCTAGAATTAACAAGTCAAACATAAAAAGAACTAATGGAGATTAATTCATTAGTTAAATAATATATAATCGATTGACGCTAGAGGTGGAATAATGAAAATAGATAATCCAAATACGGAATATCTTGACTTAGTTAGTCATATTTTAAATAATCCAAAATTTGATGAAACAAAAGACATTGTTCATCATGGTTTAAATCGCTATGATCATTCTTTGCGTGTTTCTTATTATTCTTATCGTATTGCTAAAGCATTACGTATTAATTATGAAGATACTGCTAGAGGAGCTTTATTACATGATTTTTTTATATCATCTAATAATTGCTCTTATAATAGTCGTTTTAAATCAATATTTAGACATCCAAAACAAGCTTTAGAAAATGCTAGTAAACACTTTGCTTTATCTGATATTGAGGCTGATATTATTAAAAAACATATGTTTCCATTAACTATTTCTCCTCCTAAATATTTAGAGAGCTGGATAGTAGATATTGTTGATGATATTGTTTCTATTGCAGAGCAAGGATATTTAGTAAGAAAACAATTAACAGCAATAACTAATTTTGCTTTAATTATGTTAATCGGATACCTAAAATAATTTAGGTATCTTTTTTATCTTAATGATTTATGTTAAAATATTATTATGTCCTTGTAGCTCAGAAGGATAGAGCAATCCCCTCCTAAGGGATAGGTCGTTGGTTCGATTCCAATCAAGGACGCCAGTTGATTAAATAATTGACTTATAAAGTCATATATAATAAAATATACATTGTAAACGTATAAGTAATCAAAAAAAGTATCACAATTAATTAAATTTCGAAGATTAATTGCTTTTTTATTCAAAAGGGAGGAAGTATGGAATTATTTGATGAATTAAAATGGCGAGGGATGTTAAAAGATATTAGTAATATTGAATTAGCTAAACAATTGTTAAATAAAAAAGGGGCTACTTTTTATTGTGGCTTTGATCCAACTGCATCTTCTCTTACAATAGGTCATTTAGTTCAAGTTATTAGGATGAGATTATTACAAGAATATGGCCATAAACCTATTGTATTAGTAGGAGGTGCTACTGGTTTAATAGGTGATCCTAGGCAAACTAGCGAAAGAAAACTATTAAAAATTGAAGAATCATTAGAAAATGCAGAGGGATTAAAAAAGCAATTAAGCAAATATATTTCTTTTACTGGTGATAATAAAGCTCTTATGGTTAATAATTATGATTGGATTTCTAAAATTAATATTATTGAGTTTTTAAGAGATTATGGTAAAAATTTTAATATTAGTTATATGCTTGCTAAAGAAACAGTAGCGTCTAGGTTACAAAGTGGAATCTCATATACAGAATTTTCTTATATGATATTACAGGCTATTGATTGGTTATATTTATATCAAACTTATAATTGCCAAATTCAATTTGGTGGTTCTGATCAATGGGGAAATATTACAGCTGGGTTAGATTTAATTCGAAAAGTTAATGGTGATAATAGCAATGCTTTGGGATTAAGCTCACCTTTATTAATGAAATCAGATGGCCAGAAGTTTGGAAAAAGCGAATCAGGAGCTTTATGGTTAGACAAAGATTTAACATCTCCTTATACTTTATATCAGTATTTATTAAACACTACAGATACTGATGTTATTACATATTTAAAAACATTAACATTATTAGCTAAAAAAACTGTAGAAGATCTAGAACTTAGTTTAGCTAAAGAACCAGAAAAAAGACTAGCACAAAAAACATTAGCATTTGAAGTAGTTAGATTTGTTCATGGCAAAGAGGAAGCCCTAAAAGTTCAAGAAACAAGTAAAGAGCTTTTTAGCTCTTTGGGTTTTTCTAAAAACATGCCTATAGTTGAATTAGATGAAAAATTATTAAATGATTGTACAATAATAGATCTATTAACTTTATCAAATATAACTTCATCAAAATCAGAGGGAAGAAGACTGGTTGAACAAGGAGGAATAAGTTTAAACCAAGAAAGAGTAGTTGATCCTAATTTGGTTATTAAAGATTCTGAGGTAATTATCCAAAAAGGTAAAAAAGTATTTGTTAAAATAGTATTCAAATAAATTAATTTTAATTAATTTATTTGCCGATTTAGTTAAGTGGTATAATAGGTCCTTGGTAAGGATCAGTGAACAGTTCAATTCTGTTAATCGGCACCATATAAAATAACTCGAGTATTTCAAAATGCTCGAGTTTTAAATTAAATTTAAAATATTAAATTAATCAGTTAAAGCTTTATGTAATTCGTTTGGATAATCAGTAATAAATTGAAGTTGATCTAAAATAAGTGCATTTTCAGGAGTACTAAATAATTGATCTGCCATTTGAATATCACTTCTAGTTATAGTAGCAATCATTAATTCTTTCATTCTATTTAACTCTTGAATAATAATATTCATATTTACCATTTTAATGTCAAATACATAAAAATCTATATCAACATAAGTTAAATTAAACATTGTTACAACTAACCCCACTTTACGGTTTTTGATAATTTCTTGTAATAAAAATAGTGATCTTTGAACAGGAGTGCATATATAAATATTTTCATTTGGAAATAAATCCAAAACACTTTTAAATATAGTCATATATTCTCTTGCATTAATTATTATTTCTTCAAGATTTTCTTGTGTGACGTCAAATAAATAAATAGGTAAAACATTTAAAACAATTTTTTTGTTGTAACTTGCTAAAATATTTAAAATCTCTTCTAAAGAAATAACATCGTATTGTTCCATCTGCTGTATTTCTGCAAAGGTATAGTTGACGCCTACTGTATCTTCGTAAAAAGTTGGATTAAGAACCACCGGAATGTTATCTTTTGTAATTGTACCAGATAAAAAAACTCCAGTTATAATATCATTAGTTAGTGCTTCTTCTAAAAAATCATGCATACTAGTTTTTTCATCTTTTAGATATATTATTTCCACAATATCACCTTATAAAATATATGTTTATGAAAAACAATTATACCTTTAATAAAAATCATAGTATTACAAATTATTTTTAGGAAATAATATAAAAGGTGATATAGTGTTAAAGTTTTGTATTTATTTAAGTTTAATAAGCTTATTATTAATAATAAGTAATCATTATTTTTTAGATGATAATAGTCTTTATTTTTTTTCTGATAATCACTCTCATCATCGTTTTATATTATACCTAGATAAATATAATATTACGCATAAAGATTTAAGCACAATAGAGGATTATGGAGTTGATATTTTAAATATTTATCCTCGTAATAAATTAAAAATACAAACAGAAAGTATTATGGAACAACTTTATGTTTTTAATTATTATAATGCTTTATATTTAGAAAAAAAGTATATATCTATTTTGAAAAAATATAGTTTGCATGATGATATTGATCATATAAATATATTTGGAATTAATATAGATAAAATAGTGGTTTTTTCTAATTTCGATAACATTTATAATTTAATTAACAAATATCCTAAAATTACTTATGAAGATTAAAATATAGTTGTTTAATTAATTAATTTAAAGTATAATATCAAGTAGGTGATAATGATGGAAAGATTACAAAAGATAATATCAGCCGCAGGTATTACTTCTAGAAGAAAAGCCGAAGAATTAATTCAAAAAGGACAAGTAAAAGTAAATGGTAAAGTAGTAACCGAATTAGGATATAAAGTAACTGATAAAGCAGTTGTAGAAGTTAACGGAATAAAATTAAATATAGAAGAAAAAGTTTATTATTTATTAAATAAACCAAGAGGAGTTGTAACTACAACTTCAGATGAGAAAAAACGTCAAACGGTTATAGATTTATTGCCTAAGGATAAAAGAATATATCCAGTAGGAAGATTAGATTATGACACAACAGGTGCTTTAATTTTAACAAATGATGGAGAATTTGCTAATTATTTAATGCATCCTAGCAACGAAATAGAAAAAGTCTATATTGCTAAAATAAATGGTATTTTAAATGGGGAGGATATATATAAATTAACAAATGGAATAATGTTAGATAACGTTAAAACAAGTCGCTGTAGAGTGAAACTTCTAAAAAAAGACCGTGCTAAACGTCAAAGTATTGTAGAAATAACTATTCATGAAGGTAAAAACCATCAAATTAAAAAAATGTTTGAAGCCATAGGTTTTGAAGTATTAAAACTAAAAAGAGAAAGAATTGCATTTTTAAATATTAGAAATTTAAAATCTGGTGAATTCAGAATTTTGAATCCTAAAGAAATATCCAAATTATATGTATTAAGTAAACATAAATAAACGATTATTTTATAAAGTATTTGTTTTATTTTGTCATAATATGTTATAATTACACTAAGATAGGAGTTGTGATAAATTAGGTTGGTTATTTTAAGAAAAAAAGAAAATAAAAAATATTATTAGTTAAAATTAATAATATAAAGGAGATAAAAAATGAATGATTATTATTATACAGACATATCTACATCTAATATAGAAAGAACTTTGGCAGCTATTTCAGGATTATTTGGATTTATTTTATTAGCTATTTCTATATTATATTTAATTTGTCAAATTAAAATTTTTGTTAAAGCCGGTAGAAAATGGTGGGAGGCTTTAATTCCCATTTATAATTTTGAGATATTATTACAGATTGTAAACCTACCTTCATGGAATATTTTATTATTCTTTATTCCAATTGCTAATATATATATTATTATTAAAATATATATTGAATTAGCTCACAAATTTGGAAAGACAACTGGTTTTGGGATAGCTATGATATTCTTTCCATATATTTGTTTCCCAATATTAGCTTTTGGGAAAGCCTCTTATGTAGGTGAAGTTAATAATTCAATTAATAATAATTTTACTAATCAAAATATAGATTTTAATAATCCTATTCAACCTACAATTACCCCAGTTTACCAAGAAACACCCCAACCATCATATCAACAGCCAATGAATCAAGGATTTCAAGAAACACCCCAACCATCACATCAACAGCCAATGAATCAAGGATTTCAAGAAACACCCCAACCATCATATCAACAACCAATAAATCAAGGATTTCAAGAAACACCCCAAACCGACCCTAATGTTAAATTCTGTGGAAATTGTGGTATTCAAGTTGGAACAACTGTAAGTAATTGTCCAAATTGTGGTAGTAACTGTTAATAAGTTAAAAAACAAAAAAGTTCAATGTTTGCTATTTTAAGTAGACATTGAACTTTTTATTTGTTTATTTGAATAGCTTCTGTTGGACAACTTTCCATAGCTTCAATAGCAGCATCTTTATTTTTATCATCAAGTTCCTTAGTTTTTGTTTGAGCATATCCCTC
>JAAZHK010000018.1 GCA_012510745.1 Mycoplasmatota bacterium | reverse complement strand
GTATTGGTGAAGTGGTTAACACGCTAGATTGTGGCTCTAGTATGCATGAGTTCGATTCTCATATATCGCCCCATTGATGAAATTACTGCTCACAAATCCTTATAAACAAAGGGCTTGTGGGCTTTTTTATGTTTTAAAAACTTAAAAAAAGGTCAAAATAAGTAACTAAAACTACTCAAAATGTAGTGTTATGCAGTATAATAGAAATAGCAAAAATATGATAAAAAATAAAATTAAAGAATTTAGAAAAGTAAAAGATTAACTCAAGATGATTTAACTGAATATTTAGGGATTACTAAAAAAACAGTTAATCAAATTGAAAAAGTATAATGAGTTATTAGAAAGTGGAATACATACTATTTTGAGTATCACATTTATTTTAAATTGAATTCTTTATCTAAAATTATATGATATAATATTTTTAGTGAGGTAATTATGGAAGAACTTGTTAAAAAAATAGATAACTTTAATAAAGGAAGAAATTGGGATCAATTTCATAGTGCTGAAAATTTAGTTAAGTCAATATCAATTGAAGCAGGGGAATTATTAGAATGTTTTCAGTGGAATTATGACTATGATTTAAATGAAGTTAAAGATGAGCTTGCTGATGTAATTAATTACTGTATACAACTTGCTATCAAATTAGAAGTAGATCCAAAAGAAATAGTGATAGAAAAAATGAAAAAAACAGCAAAAAAATATCCTATAGAAAAAGCTTACGGGAAAAGCACTAAATATACAAAGTTAGGAGATAAGTAAGTGTTAGTTTATGAAGGAATAAAGTCATCATTTATAGGGGATGTTGATTTAAATAAAATTGCAGATAAAATCCATGATAAATTTCAAGAAGCATTTAAGAAAAAAACAACTATATCTGAGTACAACTCATGGAAACAATCCATGTATAGGATGCGAGGTGTTTTAGCTGATGATGGCATTCCGGATAACGCTGGAGTAGCTATCGAGTTTAATATTCCTCATACATCTAATAGAATTGATTTTTTACTGTCTGGCTATAATGATAAAGGTGAAAATTCCATAATGATTATAGAATTAAAACAATGGTCAGAAGCAAAAGCAGTTGAAGGAAAAGATGGAATTGTAACAACCTTTTTAGGCGGAGGAATAAGAGAAACAACACACCCATCATATCAAGCATATAGTTATGCTAGTTTGATTAATCATTTTAATCAGGATGTTTATGAAAAAAATGTTAATCTTCATCCTTGTGCATTTTTGCATAATTACGAATTAAACAATGAAGATCCAATATATGCTGATCAATATCAAGTATACATTGAAAAAGCACCGTTGTTTGGTTCAGAAGATTTCGAAAAATTAAGAACTTTTATTAAAAAGTTTATAGTCGAAGGCGATGAAAAAGAAGGTTTGTATATTATTGAAAATGGAAAAATCAAACCCTCAAAAATGCTACAAGATTCCTTCACTTCTGTATTAAAAGGAAATGAAGAATTTGTATTGATTGATTCTCAAAAAATAATATTTGAAGAAGCTTTAAGGATTGGTATTAATTCTAATCTTAATAGTGAAAAACAAGTTTTAATAGTTGATGGTGGTCCCGGGACAGGAAAATCGGTTTTAGCAATTAATTTATTACAACAATTTTTATCAAGAAGTATGAACACATTTTATGTTACTAAAAATAGTGCTCCAAGAGAAGTTTTTAAATCAATGCTAAAGATTGATAAGTTAAGTGGGATGAATAATTTATTTAAAGGCTCAGGACAATTTATAGATACTGAGGCAAATTATTTTGATGTTTTAATAGTTGATGAATCACACAGATTAAATGAAAAATCAGGATTATTTGCAAATTTAGGTGAAAACCAAATCAAAGAGATTATAAATGCTAGTAAATTTTCAATTTTCTTTATAGATGAAAATCAAAAAGTAACATTAAAAGATATTGGTTCCGTAGATGAAATCGAAAAGTATGCAAAACATTATAATGCAGGAATTACTAAAATGGAATTAAGTAGTCAATTTCGTTGTGATGGTTCTGATGGCTATTTAGCTTGGCTAGATAACGTATTAGAAATAAGAGAAACAGCTAATTATGAAATGGAACATAATTATGATTTTAAAGTATTTGATAATCCAAATGATTTAAGACAAGCAATAGAAGAAAGAAATAAAGTTAATAATAAATCAAGATTAGTAGCAGGTTATTGTTGGAACTGGATAAATGATGGTAACTCTAAAAATAGTTCTGATATACATGATATAGTTATACCCGAACATAATTTTAGTATGAGCTGGAATTTAGGTAATACAAGTACATATGCAATTGATGAATCATCAATTAATGAAATAGGATGTATCCATACCGTGCAAGGCCTAGAATTTGATTATGTAGGTGTAATAATAGGAAAAGACTTAAGATATGAAAATAATAAAATAATAACAGATTATAATGAAAGAGCAAGAACTGACCAATCATTAAAAGGTATTAAAAAATATGCGAAAGAAATTGGAGAAGAGGCAGCTCAAAAGTTAGCTGAAAGCATAATAAAAAACACATATAAAACTTTAATGACAAGAGGTATGAAAGGTTGTTATATATATTGTGAAGATGAAAATCTGAACTCATATTTCCAAAAACTAATATAAAACTAAACATATACTTATCTTATACTATCTCTATAAGCGACTGAAACAGAATAATTTGGGGACATAACTTAAGATAATTCTAATTTATGCCCCATTAAAAAAAATACTACTCATAAAAGTAGATTAAAATAAACCTCACTAGTCAGAAAAGATTAGTGAGGTTTTATAATGCAAAAAAATATAAATAAATGTTCCACAATTTTAATATAAATAATAAAATAATAACAAAAGGAGAAGTTGTTATGTTTAAAAAAGTTATAATTTTATTTACTCTAATCATATTATTGTCAGGTTGTGGTTCTAATGTTGGTAAAGATAATGCTAAAGCAGAAAAAAATGAGACATTAGTTATTAAGACAAAAGTGACTAATAAAGAGGAGAAAGGTGGATATCTAATCTACTTTATGAGATTAAATGAAAGAAATGAAAAAGCGGGCGAAGCTAATCAATCAGCTTTTGGGCCTTTTGAAACAGACGCTAATGGGGAATATGTCTTAGATTTAAGATTTAATTTTGATAAAGATATTGGGACATACATAAAAGCTGGTACTGATAAAAACAAAAACAAATTAGAAATGT
>JAAZHK010000017.1 GCA_012510745.1 Mycoplasmatota bacterium | reverse complement strand
TGAAACCCTTTGTTTTAGTGAGTTTCAGGAGTTGGAAAATCCTTAATGGGGCGATATATGAGGATCGAACTCATGCATACTAGAGCCACAATCTAGCGTGTTAACCACTTCACCAATACCGCCATATATGAATAAATATATTTTAACAAAGATTCTTTTATTTTTCAAGTCTTTTTTAAGTTTTAGCCTATACCCTCTTTCTAGGTTAACATACATTATTTAGAGGAGGAATTTTATGAATAATAATAATTATAATCATTTTGCACCTGCTATTAATAATAGTCCTACTTTATATTCTCCATATGAAGGTTTTATTAAAGGCAATTTATTTAATAATTTATATAGTCAATATAAGGATTATAAACCTATTAAATTAGAGCCTAATAATAAACAAGCCGAATTATTATTAGCTATTGATCAATTTGCTTTTGCTAGACACGAACTAGTTTTATATTTAGATATCAATCCTAATGATAAGCAAATGATAGACCTGTTTAATACTTATTCAAAAGCTTATAACGAAGCTTTAGGAGAATATGAAAGAAATTATGGTCCTATTACTTTAAATATTAATAATAATTCTAATTGGGAATGGGCAAAATTAGATTGGCCTTGGAGTAAGGGGGTATAATATGTGGTCATATCAAAAAAGATTACAATTTCCTGTTAATATTGGTAAAGGCGATCTTCGTTTAGCTAAATGTATTTTGACTCAATATGGGGGTTCTAATGGAGAATTAGCTGCTGCTTTAAGATATTTAAATCAACGTTATACTATGCCAGATAATCGAGGTAAAGCTTTACTAACAGATATAGGTACTGAAGAACTTGCACATGTAGAGATTATAGATACCATGTTATATCAATTAATGAAGGATGCTACTATAGAAGAATTAAAGGAAGCTGGTTTAGATACTTGGTATGCAGAACATAAAAGAGCTTTATTTCCAACTGATACTTCGGGAGTACCTTTTACAGCAGCTTATTTTGCTACAACTGGTGATCCTTTAGCTGATTTATCTGAAGATATGGCAGCAGAAGAAAAAGCACGCGCTGTATATGAAAATTTAATTGATTTAACAGACGATCCAGGAACCCGTAATGTTTTATTATGGTTAAGGCAACGTGAAATAGTACATTTTGTTAGATTTAAAGAATTATATTATATTTTCATCTCTAACATTATCTTCTAATTCTATTATATCAGCAAAGCTTTCCTTAAAACTAATTAAGGCTTTTTGAATTACATCTGGATACAAAGCTTTACTATTTTCAATAGCTTTATAGATATCATGAATATTAACTGTTTGTCTATTTTCAAAAAGAGCTATTGAAAAAGCATTTGCTAATAAAGATAAACAAATATCTGGATATCTAGCTTCTAATTCATATACTCTATTATATTCTTTAGTTATATCTACTAAAAAAGTTACTATTCTCTCTATTGTGTAAGCACTATATTTTAATTTAACACCTGTCCGGTGTTCTATACGAGGATATGAACCTACCATAATACTAATTGCTTCTTCTCTAGATGGTTCATCTACTTTTATTTGCATAAATCTTCTTACGAAGGCTTTATCTCTTAAAATATATCGTTCATATTCTTGAGTAGTAGTAGCACCTATTATTTTTATATCTCCTCGGTCTAATCCTGCTTTAAACATATTAGCAAAGTCTAAAGAATTTTCATCATTACTATTAATTAAAGTATGTATTTCATCTATAAATAAAATTATATTACCTTCTGCTTTTAGTTCATCTATTAGTGTTTGAACCTTACTTTCTCCATCTTGCATGTTCCCTAGTAAAGCCATAGTATTAATTTTGATGATAGTGAAATTCTTAAGTACATCTGGTACTTCTTTTTTTTGAATTAAATATCCCAGTCCTTCAACTATAGCAGTTTTACCTACACCAGGTAGACCTGTTAAAATAGCTGATTTATCGGGAGTTAATAAAGCAAGTATTAATTCCTTTATTTCTTCATCTCGACCAATAGCAGGATTTGTTACAAATTTTGTTGCTGATAAATTAGTACCGTACCTTCCTAATAAACCTTTAAAATCTTTAATATGTGATTCGCCAATTATTTCAATTATTTCTTTGTCCATTTTATCACCTCTAGTATATAAATATTATATCATATATAAAAAAAATAACAAAAGTTATTTTACTTCTGTTATTTCTATTTTATAACTACCATTAGGACTTTCAACGGTGACTATATCGCCTACTCGTTTATTAAATAAAGCTTTAGCAATTGGACTTTCGTTAGAAATTTTACTAACAAAAGGATTAGCTTCATGGCTTCCTACTATTTTATATTCATCTACTTGAGAAGAATCATCAAAATATTTAATTCCTACTGTGCTTCCTAAACCTACTTTATCTGTGCTTTCTTTTTCAATAATAGAAACATTTTCAAGCATAATTTCTATTTTTTTAATTCGATCTTCAATCTTAGCTTGATCTTCGCAAGCAGCATCATAATCTGCGTTTTCAGATAAGTCACCTAAAGCTCTAGCTTCTTTTAAAGCAATTATATTTTCAGGACGTTTTACATTAATTAAAGTATTTAATTCTTCTTGTAGTTCTTTTAAACCTTCCTCAGTTAAATAAACTTTTTTATTATTCATTCTACTTCACCCCGTTCATAGTAACAGATAAAATAATACTATAAATTACTTAAAAAGTCAATCCTTTTTTAAACTTATTTATTACTTATTGTATACTAGTTTATTTAATAATATGAATATTTTATTTCTTTGCTACTTAAATAGATAGAAAGTCTAGTAATAGAC